>CAYJNB010000509.1:0-1009 GCA_964371205.1 uncultured Treponemataceae bacterium | reverse complement strand
TTTAAATGTTTTAAAATATCATTATGTGGATATTGTTCATGCTTTAGTGTATTTCTAATTATTTGTGTATTATTATATAACAAATTAGATATGCTTTGCGATTTATCTAATTTTAATCTTAAAGGAAGTGTAGAAATATACATACCTATCGATTTTTTTTGTTTATAGTGTTTTCGATTTAAAAAAGGATTTCCTATAACAATATCATCAGAATTAAAATAATTACTAAAATACACTTGTAACACTGTTAAGAAGAAACAATAAGCTGATATCTTATTATTACTGCAATAGTTATTGATTTTTTCAGTTAGAGATTTTGAAAGGGCAGTTTCAATTCTTTTGGCATCTGCGAAGTGCTCAGTAGTATTTTTATGAAAAGAAAGCAACGGAGGTTCTGAATTATATACAGACTCCCAATAATTTTTATCTTTAATATATTTTTCGCTTTGTAAATATTCGATTTCAGAGTGTATGTAACTAGAATATTGATAAATGTCTGCATCAATATTTTGAGTATTATTCATTAAATTTGAGTAGATTTCTGAAATTTGAGAAGCAACAATTGATAAAGACCAAGCATCAGTTACAATATGATGAAACTTTAAAAAGAGCTTAATTTCATTACTTGTTGTTGTAACGATTAAGACTTTGATTAAAGAGTCCTTGAATAAATCGAACGGTTGAGCCATGAAGGTTTTTTCGATTTCATCAATCTCTTGTTTAGATAGATTTAAATTTATTGTATTAAAATGAGTATAGATATGTTCTCGGACATATTGATATAATTTATCATCTTTTAATATAAAACTCGTTCTAAATGATTCATTATTTTGAATAAGTAAATTAAGTGCATCAATTAAGATATCTACATTCATATGTTCATGAAAGTGAATACACCCAGATATATGAGCTACATTTGTGTTTGAATAATATTGCTCCATTAGCCAAATTGATTTTTGAGGATTTGTTAATTCAAATAATTCTTTTTTTTCCATCTTTTGCATCCCTT
>CAYJNB010000508.1:0-1017 GCA_964371205.1 uncultured Treponemataceae bacterium | reverse complement strand
TCTGCACGTACAATAACACTCATACCACCAGACAAGTCGAGGCCTAATTTTACAGAACTATTATATAAACGTTTTGTTTCTAATACAGCAGAACGGTAATTGTCTTCAATAAGTGAGAGTACTTCCATTTCTGAAGAAAAAGCTGCAAGTAAAATAGAAACAGTAAAATCTTTTGGAACATCTTGTCCAAAAAGTTTGTAGTTTTCTTTTGCAATTGGAAGCAAGTAATCAAACTTTGCTGGTATAGCAGAATTTGGATTAGACTTTACTTCATTTTTTAACATATCTAAATCTTCGCCAGCTCTAAGGCGTGAATAATCTTTAATTGTTTCAAGTGAACTAAGTGCTAGTGTTTGCTCTTCTTTTGGGGTAAACATGTACCAAGAAATTGAGGGCCATAAAAAGGCAAAACACGTAGCAAGCACAACAAGTATAAGAATAAAACGAGCTCGTTTATTCATGTGTAACTCCAATAGTGTGAATTTTTAGAGACTTAAAGGTTTCCCCTTAAGTCTCTGATTGAATTATGCGTTTGATCCGCTTTCTTTTTCTGCAGCTAATTCATCTGCAGCAGATTTTTCTTCTGTTTTTTCAGAAGCTGTTACTTTTTCAGCTTTCTTTTCTGCTTTTTCTGTAGCAGGCTTATCAACGATTACTGTTGCAATTGCTGAACGAGTAAACTTAATTTTAGCGTTGTCGTCAACTTTTACAATAACAGTTTGCTCATCTGCAGAACTAATTACACCGTGGATTCCACCAATAGTAACAATTTTATCACCCTTTTTGAGTGAAGAGAGCATTTTTTGTGTTTCTTTTTGTTTTTTATTTTGCGGACGAATAATAAAAAAATAGAAAATAACAAAAATGAGCGCAAATGGCATCAAAGACATAGCAAGATTCCCTGATCCTGCAGCTTGAAGTAATGAAACAAAAGACATGTTTTCCTTCCTTAATTTAAATTAATACAGTATAAAATACCACGATATGTAAGAATCGTCAAGCGGTATGAATTAGGGG
>CAYJNB010000507.1:0-1025 GCA_964371205.1 uncultured Treponemataceae bacterium | reverse complement strand
TGGTAGAATTGATTGATGGTCGAGTTCCTGTTTTTGGTTCTGGAGATGCCTTTACCCCACAAGATGCAAAAGCTATGTTTGAACACACCAACTGCGACGGCATAATGTTTGCTCGCGGCGCTATGGGAAACCCTTTTATATTCCGAGAAACAAGAGAATATCTACTTACAGGTAATGTTCCCTTCATTTCGTCAAAAGAAAGGCTAGAAAGCGGATTTAAAGAACTCTCTCTTCTCATAGAAGATAAGGGCGAAGAACTTGCCTGTCGCGAAATGAGAAAACGTTTTTGTGCCTACTCCAAAGGCCTCCCCAACGCCGCTCGCCTTCGAGAGCATATAGTTGCATGTTCAAGTCCAGAAGATTACCGCAAAGTCTTTAATCCTTTTATGACCTAAAAGAATAAATCAAGAGTACTAGTCCCTGACAGGTCAGTAATTATGTACAAAAAAAAGCCCTCTGCAAAAACAGAAGGCTTCGATTTTTTATATTTTTCTATCGTTGTGTGTAAGAATCTCCGGGAGCAACCTTACCCCTGAATGAATCTTCGTAATCCATATAAAAACCAAATGGTAATCCACTATTTTTATCGTAGGTTACTGTTTTTTCGTCTGCTGTAACGGTAATAGAGCCATCATCCCAACCTGGATCATTTTTATTGTTGTTGTTAATGTGCACGCTATTTAATGTCATTTTCCCACTCCCATATGGAGAAGCAAACGAAATAGTTCCCTTATACGGAACTCTATAGTAATCCCAAATACCATATCGTGTATCAATCGTATTATTACTACCTCCATCTGCACCGTAGCTGTAGGAGCCACTAACTGACGCAAAAAAAGGTTTAAAGTTGCTCATGTTGTAATCATGATGATATGCAACTTCCCAACTTTTATATGATCTCCAATGTCTAAAAGTGCCTCCTCCTGCACTTATAGTTTTATCTTTATGATTATGTGTTTCCCAGACTCCGTGTCGAACCGCATCCATAGCAGAAATTGCTTGCTCATAGTTAGTCTGTTTACGTG
>CAYJNB010000506.1:0-1039 GCA_964371205.1 uncultured Treponemataceae bacterium | reverse complement strand
GTTTCTGTTATTGGTCGCGAAATTATCGATTCTCGCGGAAATCCTACAGTTGAAGCTGAAGTAATGTTAGCAGACGGTACAATCGGCCGTGCAGCTGTACCATCTGGTGCATCAACAGGAGAAAACGAAGCTCTTGAACTACGTGATGGAGACAAAGGTCGTTTCCTTGGAAAAGGTGTATTAAAAGCTGTAGAAAATATTAATTCAGTTATAGCAAATGAACTTATTGGGCTTGATGCTACAAACCAAGCAGAAATTGATGCCCTTCTCATCAAACTTGATGGAACAAAAACAAAATCAAAACTTGGTGCAAATGCAATGCTCGGTGTTTCTATGGCAGTAGCAAAAGCAGCAGCAATTTCTCTCGATTTACCATTATACCGCTACATTGGTGGAACAAATGCAAAAGTACTCCCAGTTCCAATGATGAACATTGTAAACGGTGGTTCACACTCAGACGCACCAATTGCTTTCCAAGAATTTATGATTCGTCCAGTTGGAGCTCCAACATTCCGCGAATCAATTCGCATGGGTGCAGAAATTTTCCACTCACTCAAAAAAGTTCTTCACGACCGCAATCTTTCAACAGCTGTTGGAGATGAAGGTGGATTTGCACCTAACTTTGCTGGTGGAACAGAAGATGCTCTTGATACAATTATCAAAGCAATCGAAGCTGCTGGTTACAAACCAGGCGAACAAGTTATGCTCGGTCTTGACTGTGCATCATCTGAATTCTACAAAGATGGCGTATATGACTACTCAAAATTCGAAGGTCCTAACGGTAAAAAACGCTCTTCAGCAGAACAAGCAGCTTACCTCGAAGAACTTATTACAAAATATCCAATTGACTCAATTGAAGACGGTATGGGCGAAAACGACTGGGAAGGATGGAAACTCCTTACAGAAAAAATCGGTAACCGCTGTCAATTAGTTGGGGATGACTTATTCGTAACTAACGTTGAATACCTCAAAAAAGGTATCGACACAGGTTGTGCAAACTCAATTCTTATTAAAGTAAACCAAATTGGTACTTTAACAG
>CAYJNB010000505.1:0-1042 GCA_964371205.1 uncultured Treponemataceae bacterium | reverse complement strand
CAAACACCTTTAATGGCGAAGGCAATACTCTAATGCCATCCTTTATAGATATGCATGTGCATCTAAGAAACCCAGGACAAGAAGCAAAAGAGACCATAGATAGCTTTTTAAAAGCCGCTGCAGCCGGAGGATACGGAACGCTCGTTGCTATGCCAAACACTAACCCTGTCGTTTCAGACATGGATTTAGCTCACTCAATACAAGATCAAGTAGCTCAACACAAAATGGCTCACCTTATTCAAAGTATTAGCATAACACGTAACTTCGACGGAAAAGACATTAGCGAACTTGCTAAACTTCCCTCAGTAACAGAACCAGCTCACTTTCCGCTCGTAACCGAAGACGGAAAAGACGTAGCTTCCGCAGCACTCATGCTCGAAGCAATGAGCGAGTGCGCAAAAAAAGGCATAATTGTAAGCTGCCACTCAGAAGATGCAAGCCTTACCGAGCCGGCTCGTGCATTGCGAACAGAAGCCGTAGCCCTACTTAAAAACCATCCCGCAAAAGACTGGGCTTCTCTTAGCTCATCAAATAGCACTATAGATATACAAAGAGTTGATACCCTTTTTAAAGAAGCAAACGACTATCTTGGGCTTGCCGAAGACATAGCAACTGAACGCAATATTGCACTCGCCGAAAAAGCTGGCTGTCATGTGCATATTGCACATACCAGCACAAAAAAAGCAATAGAAGCTGTCCGCCGCCAAAAAGCAGCTCTCACAGAGCGAGGATTGCAAGCTGTGCAACAAAAACCTATGCTGAGCTGCGAAATAGCACCCCATCACTTTGCTCTTTCTGCCGACGACGAAGGCTTTTTACGCTACATTGTAAACCCTCCAATACGCGGCAGCGTCGACCAACAAGCACTCTTACAAGCACTTGTTGACGGCACAGCCGATGTAATCGCAACCGACCATGCCCCACACTCAGAAGCAGACAAACAAAGCGGAGCACCAGGCTTTTCCGGCCTCGAAACAGCCTTTGCAGCCTCTTACACAGCACTCGTACATTCAAAACTAATCGACCTAAAAAAACTATCGAG
>CAYJNB010000504.1:0-1050 GCA_964371205.1 uncultured Treponemataceae bacterium | reverse complement strand
AGACGAGGAGCTTTATCTCCTTTAATCTCTCCAGCTTTTAACAACAATGCTTTTGCTTCTTCAGATGAAATAGGACGAGGCCTATCACCACCAGAAACACCAACAAAGGCTGTTACACCCTGTATTCTTCGTATTGTAGAACAAGCATCTTTCCAACCAAGATCAGGCAGATCAAGCTCAAGCATAATGTAACCAGGAAGAAATTTTTTAGTTACTGTTTTTTTCTTGCCGTCTTTTACTTCAACAACTTCTTCAACAGGAACCTTTACATCTAAAACCACATCAGCAGATAAATCGCCTTGCTCAATTAGAGTACGAATTGTTTTTTCAATCTTATTCTCATACCCAGAATAGGTATGTAATATATACCAGCCTTTAGCCATACTAATTACCGAAAAGGAAATTCATGCCTGAAACGAAAAACCAGTCAAGCAATCCTAACGCAACAGCAACAACTGCTGTAGAAATTAAAACCACAACAACTGAAGATGAAATATCATCGCGGCTTGGCCACACAACTTTCTTAAGCTCTGCAACGCAGTCTTTGAAAAACTGTCCGACTTTTCCCATACCGTTCACTCCATAGAATAAATTTGTTTGCCTATACGGAACAAAAAAATGTTCCAAACCACAGGGCAGGAGGGACTCGAACCCCCAACATGCGGTTTTGGAGACCGCCGCTCTGCCATTAGAGCTACTACCCTAAGAACTCTCAGATACTCTGAAAGTTATATAATTTTCGCCTTTTTAGGCTATAATTATTTTGCTTTTGCTTCTTTATGCAAAGTGTGCTTGCGATCAAAACGACAATACTTGTTTAACTCAAGTTTTCCTTGAATGTTTTTGCGGTTTTTCTCTGTTGTATAATTTTTTCTTTTACATTCACTGCATTGTAACGCGATGATTTCAACAGCACCTTTTTTCTTTGACGCCATACTTTTCTCCTTAATACAAACCTATTTTATACACGGTTCTGAGCCTCCGAGCGGGATCGAACCGCTGACCTCAACCTTACCATGGTTGCGCTCTGCCGACTGAGCTACAGAGGCA
>CAYJNB010000503.1:0-1064 GCA_964371205.1 uncultured Treponemataceae bacterium | reverse complement strand
AGCGACATAGATGGGATTGCAGCAGATGTAGATGAGGCAAATCCAGAAGTAACAGCTGTAGAAGTTACATTCGATTCATCATCCGACGAGATGAACGAAAAAATTGAGGCTGTAAAAGCAAGCTTAGTACAAGCATTTAAAGACAAATTATATGGAGCAGGTGTCGAAACAATTACAACTGGGCAAATCTCAGTAACTGTGAGCTCAACATTTGACTCAGCAAAAGCTGTAATTGCAGGCCTTACTGAGAGAAGTGGTTTTTTCTTTGACGGGCCAGACCCAATAATCGAAATTGACCTACTTGGTAACTTTACCGGTTATATAAATCTTACAGCACTAACTAGTAATGCAGTAGAAGAGGCAGATGGACTTGCAGGAATAAATGCCGGATGGCTTATAAGCGATGAAGTATATGAGGTATCATTTACCGGAGCTGACGTATTTGAAACAACAAAGCAACTTGATGCATTAAAGGCAATGGTAGAAAAATCATTCTTACCAGCGCTAACAGAAATGAATATTAAAACAAACTTTGGGGCAAAAAGTCCAACCGTTATTCCAAGAGATAATAAGGCATTAATAGTACTTGAATTGAATGCACCAGACGGGCTTTCGTTTAAGACAGATACAAATGTTGGGAATAAAACAGAGTTAGTAACAATAGAGTTTACTAATGAGTACGGAGCCTTTACAGGAACATTAAAGAAAATAGATCAATCACAGGTAAGTATTGCAAACCTAAAGCCAGAAGTAAAAGATGCAATGGTAATAGGAAGTGCAGGTTGGGCAATAAGTGGAGGCTCAACACCTGGAGCAACACGTAAGGTAGCAGTAGGAGAGGAGAGCTCAGTAAGTGCACAAACAGTTGTAGACAGCATAGCAGCAAAACTAAACACAGTAGCAGCTAATAGCATGTATGAGTATGCAGGAGTTGGCTCTTATACAAAAGATGAGGCAACAAACAGAGTAGTATTTCCTGTAACATTTGAGAAAAAAGATGGGTATTTATTCTATACTGGGAAACCAACTCATAATATTGATTTTGGATATGATTTTTCTGTAGG
>CAYJNB010000502.1:0-1067 GCA_964371205.1 uncultured Treponemataceae bacterium | reverse complement strand
TTATTAGAGAACTTTTTTCTTCGCAAGCAGAGGCAAAAAAACAAAAGCTTAAACCGTCAGATTTTTCTTTTAATGTAAAAGGTGGAAGGTGTGAAAAATGCGAAGGCTTAGGAGTAATTCCACTCGATATGCAGTTTTTAGACGATGTTGAAGTTGTGTGCCCTGTATGTAAAGGCCATAGATTCAAAAAGAGCATTTTATCGGTGAGCTACAATGGTAAAAATATATCAGACATATTAAATGCTACAATTCTTGAAAACATAACATTCTTTTCTAACAATAGCGATATTCTAAAAAAGTTACAAACTATTGATGAAGTTGGACTTTCCTATTTAAAACTTGGGCAATCTACTACAACACTTTCTGGTGGTGAGTGCCAACGATTAAAACTATCAAGAGAGCTTGCAAAGGGTAGTGCAGGGCACACCTTGTATTTACTGGACGAGCCCACAACAGGACTTCATCCATCGGATAGCGAAAAGCTGTTTGCTTTATTAAAAAAACTTGTATCTCAAAACAATTCTGTTTTTATAATTGAGCATGCAACCGATATGTTATCTAAAACTGATTGGATAATTGAACTAGGCCCATTTGGGGGCAATAAAGGTGGCGAAATAATTGCAATGGGAACACCTTTTGAACTTTCACAAAATGAAAATAGTATAACAGGGAAGTATTTACTGTAGAACAATACGAAATTGCTCTTCTAAATTTGAATACGCGCACTATTAATATTATAACTATATTTATAATATTAATAGTATTTATTGTAAGCATAGTTAGTATATTTCATTATTTTTTTACAACTTTACTTAAATTATACTTGTTTTTTCTTGTTTTTTAGAGTATACTATGTATAACAGGTGATAAAATGGGCATTATTACAAATGAAAATTTATTAAAAGTTCTAACATCTTTTAATCCTTGGTGGAAAACAGGGTTAGTAAATTCTAAACTATCAAGAACATACAAGCGATTTGCGTACTTTAATGCAATGAATAGACTTTCTCACTCTTCTCTTAGAAGAAGTATTGTTCTTACTGGTACGCGGCGTGTTGGAAAAACAA
>CAYJNB010000501.1:0-1071 GCA_964371205.1 uncultured Treponemataceae bacterium | reverse complement strand
GTAATGCAATTCCACATTGGTGCAAACATGGATCAAAACGAAAGAGTGTTCATTGGTACAATGACAGCTACTTCTTTAGGGCTTATTGGAGCTCAAGGTATTGAGGGTGCCGCAATCTCTCTCTCTAACCCAGAAGATGCTAACACTGCTATCGGAATCGTTGATTCAGCTTTAATGACAGTAACAAAACAAAGAGCAGATCTTGGTGCATACCAAAACAGATTTGAAGAAGCTTCAAAAGGTATTGCTGTAGCAGCAGAAAACCTAACAGCAGCTGATTCAAGAATGGCAGATACAAACATGGCATCTGCAATGGTAGAATTCACTAAGAATCAAATTCTTTCTCAGGCTGGAACAGCAATGCTTGCGCAAGCTAACTCACAGTCTCAGACCGTTTTATCGTTACTTAGCTAAAAACATTTTTTTCTTGTATAAAAGAGATTTCTGGATGTCGTCTTTTTGAGCAAGAAATATAAGATCGAAGGAGGTGCGCCCCTCTTTCGATTCTTAGCTATTAGGAGGCAAGCCCATGACTATTGCTAATGTCGTAGGGCGGCAAATGGCCACGGATGGCCGTCAAGGGATGGAAGCTGCAAAAAAAGTATTTGTTAGACCAGACCCTGTCGTGCAAGATGCTGCCGAAGCACGCCCTTCTCAAGAAGCTGCGAGAGTAGCTGCCGAGCAAATCCGCCGTGTGCAGAGTATGCTTGGAAGAAAGGTTCACTTTAATGTGAATAAGGATCTTAATCGAGTAGTTATTAAAGTTATCGACCCTACAACCGATAAAGTAGTTAGGGAGATTCCGACAAGAGAAATGCAAAGCCTACAAATGCATATTGAGCAGGCTTTGGGTGTTTTCGTCGACGAGCAACGTTGATTATTCGGATAAACAAAGATAATGTCAGATATTAACATACCCGGAGTAAGTGATAAGTACAAGACAAACGATCTCGTTGCCGGCCTTATGGAAGCTGAGCGAATCCCACTCAAAAGAGAGCAGGATAGACTCGATGGATATAAGGTCGAACAAGAGAATTGGCGCAGAGTAAATCAGTATATGAGTTCTCTGCG
>CAYJNB010000500.1:0-1072 GCA_964371205.1 uncultured Treponemataceae bacterium | reverse complement strand
GTAAGCCTAGCAGCAGATGAAGCAGATCGAGCGGAAGCAGCAGTAGAAGAAGCAAAAAATGTTGTAAAAAACTTTTCAAATGTAAATTTAATTGATAATCCTAATTTAAAAATAAATCAAAGGCTATTAAACGAATACGAAGGTGCTGGAATCTATAGTATAGATAGATGGAAAATTCACGGTGGTGGTGGGAAAGTGTCTATAGTGAATGGAGTGGTTAGTATGTTTGCAAATAAATCCAATACCATGACACTAGAACAATTGCTTTTAAATGGAACATTGATACCTGGAAAAGAATACACATTAAGTTCATCGATAATAGAAGAGTCGGTATCGTTTACTTATGAAACTACTGGTTCATGGAACATACCAACATCGTTTGGAAAAATTGATGTTTACAATCCGACAAGCGGATATGTCCAAGTGAGATTTGTAATAAATTCTGGTAATACGGTTACGTTTGATACTAGTACAGATTTTATCAAACTAGAACCAGGCATGCTCAAAACGCCATACAATACACCAAACCAAGCTTTGGAATTGGAAAAATGTAAATATTTCTGCGAAGTTTTTGGATCGAATGGATACTTTAGATGTTTGGAAATGTTAAGGGTTGGTAGTGAATCGATTGATTATATTTTGCCAATCACAGAAAAAGTGACAAACCCAACGATGAATTTTTCTGGTACATTTTTAGTTAGGAGCTCTACTAATCTAGGAATAAGTCTGAGTAATGCGGTACCATCACAAACAGTTATGAGTAAAAAAAATGCTGGAATTAAAATGACTAAAACAACAACTGCATTTCCGACAGAGCAAACTCACTTAGTATTGGACAATGCAAAAATTATTGTATCGTCGGATTTATTCTAGGAGGTAAAAATGGAAGAAAAAATAAAGGTATATGCAAAAATCGAAAAAACTATGATTACCTCAATATCATCATCAGTATTTAATTTCAATCCCACAGAGGAAGATATCATAATTGACGAAGGGCATGGAATGAAATACGCACATGCCCAAGGAAATTATTTGAGCAAACCTATTACCGATGAAGAAGGGATTCACAATT
>CAYJNB010000499.1:0-1073 GCA_964371205.1 uncultured Treponemataceae bacterium | reverse complement strand
ATGGCTCAAACAAAGATTGGAATTAAACTTGCAGATAGCTCATTTTATCCTATTTTGACAAAGGGTAATCCAGCAAAGAAAATGCTGGAGGTTACTACTGTACGCGATAATCAAACTACTGTACAAATAAACTTATATGAAACAGATACCGACAGTTTAGTAAATGCAGCATACGTAGATACGCTCCTTGTTGCAAATTTAGTTCCACACGAAAAAGGTCTTCCCACAGTACGTGTTCTTTTAAATCTTGATGAAGACAATGTATTAACTGCAGAAGCTGTTGACTCAGAATCTGGCGAGAGCAGCAATATTACCGTTTCGTTGGTAACTCTAGGAAAAGATGAGTTGCTCGATGACTTAGACTTTGAAGTAATGAATTCGCCAATGTCAAGTGCGGATACAGATACATTTACAGATGATAGCGACTACCTTGGAGATTTAGATACCTTTCTTGCCGAAGGCAGTGCCTCTTTTGACGATACAAGTTCTCTAAATTCGAATTATAACGAAGATTTTTCGCTCGACTCTCATGATACATTTAATACAGGGGATGATTTTTTATCGAGCTCAAATGAGTTTTCTTCAGAGACTCTATCTGCTCAGCCAGATAAGCCAGCAAAATCAACTGAATACTCCAGTGCTATAAATGACTTTGATTATTTACATAATAGGGCATCATCAGAAAATAAAAAAATGCCACTTGCTACGTTAATTTGTATTATCTGCGCAGCTGTTTCTTTAGTTGTGTTGATATTAATGCTTTTCTTTTATTTCTCAACTCCTAAATTTGAACTATTGCCGGATAGTGAAGATATTAATCCATCCGATGCAATTTCTACTGAACAAAAAGTTGAAACTGACAGAATTACTGTTATTGAAGAGCCGGTTGTTATTCCAACAAAACCTGCTGTAGAGTTAACAGAAATGGAAGATATTGCGTACAAAATAAAGTGGGGAGATACTTTGTGGGATATTTCCAACGCATACTATAAGAATCCTTGGTTGTACAAAAAAATTGCAGTTGCAAATGCCATAAGAAACCCCGACTTTATTCTTGCCGGGACTTGGATTGC
>CAYJNB010000498.1:0-1078 GCA_964371205.1 uncultured Treponemataceae bacterium | reverse complement strand
ATGCCTTCTTTTATTTTTTCAACGGAAGTCATTAACTGTGCGCTTGATGCTTTATCATTTTCTTTTGTTTTTGACGTTATAGTTAAAATGGCTGCAGAGTTTTCCTTAATCTTATGCGTAATTTCATCTACTCCAACCATGCTCTCAAACACTTGTCTTGAGCCAATTGATTGTTCTTGCATAGCATTTTTTACTTCTTCGGTAATTTGCAATACTTGATTTATGCCATCCATAGTAACGTTTGCAGCACTATTGAGTTTGTCAGAAAACAATACAATTTCTTCAATAAGAGCTTTAATCGCTGAAATAACGCTGCTAGCATTCTTTGATTGGTTAGATGTTGTTTCTGCAAGTTTTCGAATTTCATCGGAAACCACTGCAAATCCTTTTCCTGCTTCTCCTGCATGGGCAGCCTCAATAGCAGCATTCATTGCAAGTAAGTTTGTTTGTTCTGCAACATTAGAAATAAGTTCATTTATTTCAACTAGTGAAATAGAACTTCGATTTACATCTTGAAGCTTTGTGCTTGATTCTTGTATATAACTGTGCTCTTTTTCAATATTTTTAACGAGATTTGCAACAAGTTCATTCATTGCAACGGTGCTTCTATCGATTGATGAAATATTTTCACTCATCTCTTTTATAGCACTTGAAGAGTCATCTAAAAAGTTACCCTGTTGTACTACTTGATTATTGAGTGTGTCTACAGCAGTTTCAATTTCTACAACAGCTGTACTTGAAGCACCCATAAAGTTCATAATATCATTTGTAATATTTATGACTGAATGCTCAACATCTTGTACACTTTTTTGTGACTTTTGTGCTGAATCAATTAAATGCATATTAACGTCAGTTATCGTATTTGATGAACTATATAATGATTGCACTAACGAGGTCATGCTTTTTCGTATTTGGTTTAATCCATCTGCAATTACCTGTGCTTCTGTGATGGTAAAAGAAGGTGTTTGCCCTGTAAAGTTTCCTGTTGCTAATAAATCGCATTCTTTTGCAATTTGCGCAAATGGCTTACTAATCTTTTTGCTAAAAAAGGTTATAATAAAGCATCCTAGAATAACAC
>CAYJNB010000497.1:0-1082 GCA_964371205.1 uncultured Treponemataceae bacterium | reverse complement strand
TTCCTACAATCGAAGAAGACGAAGCGCCCTACCGCTACCTTGTAAGCGACTACGACACTTTGTTAAAACCGAATCTATAGGTGATTTTATTCGTGAAGAACTACTTGTCTTAATATTGAATTTATGCGAGTTTGATACCCTTTTCCTGATGACTTTAAAGCCTCTAGTACATCTGCATCAATTTTGATTGAAATAGCTTTCTTTATGGGTTTTACAGAGAATAACCTGGGACGTAGGCGTTCAATTTGAGCTACACTCAATTTCGGACTATCCTCATCAAATACTATAGGAAATTTCTTTATCTCTTCGATTCGCTCAGGTGTTAGTTTTTTTGAAGTAATCATTGTAAGCCTCCTGTAATTCTTTATCTGCTTGCCTTGCTGATATTAACCGTATACGTTCATTTCGTTCTGTAAAAAAAACTAAAACAAAAAACACGCCGTTCAAACAACCGATTCCGTAGTAGCGGTCTTCATCACTAGAATGCTCCTCGTCATATCCCGAAAGAAATGTAGGGTCATCAAATATTTCAAGAATTTCGTCAAAATGAATACCGTGTTTTTTGAAATTTAAGTTGTCTTTTGAATCATCCCATTCAAATCTTCCATCTCTACTTATTACAGTACTCATATAGCATCCTTCTATTTTTAATATATACCTTAAAGTATATACTGTCAATAAATCTAGACCTCACCTTATGTTGATGATATACTGCATAAAACTTACAATAGATAGATTGAGGGGGACAGCTATGCAAAAACAGAAAATATTATTACTAGTTGTTATTAGCATCTTTATACTCTTTGCAAGTGCTTGCAGTATACAGAAAACAGCTGATAAATCTTCCGATATAGTATTGAACGAGATCCGAGATACTTTAAATCAATCATTGCATATATATAATCAAGTGCGAAACGAGCAGCAAAAAAATATTTTTGAACAAGATTTAAAGCAATTTGGAGTATACTCTATTCTAGATTTGGCAAAAACTGAAGAGGCTGCAAAAGAGCTTGCTAGTATTTACTTAAAGCAACTAAAACCCAAAATTCCTGTAAAAAACAGAGCTATGTACTATTATGTTG
>CAYJNB010000496.1:0-1094 GCA_964371205.1 uncultured Treponemataceae bacterium | reverse complement strand
GTTCCATAGTAACAAGCTTTGAGTAATTCAACCATTTCTTCTGTTTTTGGCTGGCGTGGGTTTGAACCTGTACAAGCATCGCCAATTGCATTTACTGCAATTTCTTCTACTTTTGATAAGAATTCTTCTTCGCCCACCATACCGTTTTCGTAATCCTTAATACTGTTAGGAATTGAAAGTTTTACATTGCAGTCTTCGATTGATTTAACAAGAGCTGCTACTAATTCTGCAGTGTTTGCGCCCTTTAATCCAACAAATTGTGCAATTTCCGCATAGCGTTTTGCGGCTCTTTCGTCTTTTGAGTTAAAGCGAATAACTTGTGGTAAGTAAATTGCATTTGCACAACCGTGTGGAATATGTCCGTTTTTGAAAGCTGCACCGGTTTTATGTGCCATTGAGTGAACAATACCAAGAAGAGCATTAGAGAAAGCCATACCAGCTAAACATTGTGCATAGTGCACTTTTTCGCGGGCTTCTTTTTTACCTTCGTAAGAATCGTAGAGGTATTCGTATACCATTTTTATTGCTTTAAGTGCAAGTGGATCTGTAAAATCGTTTGCAACAGTAGAAACATAGGCTTCCATTGCGTGTGTTAGTGCGTCCATACCTGTGTGTGCAGTAAGCGTTTTTGGCATTGTTTCTGCAATGTCTGGGTCTACAATTGCGATATCCGGTGTAATGTTAAAGTCTGCTAATGGGTATTTTATTCCCTTTTCATAATCGGTAATAACAGAGAAAGCTGTTACCTCTGTTGCTGTTCCAGAAGTTGAAGGAATTGCAACAAAAATTGCTTTTTGACGAAGAGTAGGAAGTCCAAAAGGAACAATTGCTTGTTCAAAAGTAAAATCTGGGTATTCATAAAAAATCCACATTGCTTTTGCAGCATCGATTGGAGAACCACCACCGATTGAAACGATAACATCCGGACCAAAGTCTCTCATTGCCTTTGCACCAGCCATAACAGTCTCTACTGATGGGTCTGGTTCAACATTTTCGAACAACTGAACTTCCATTCCTGCTTCTTTTAAGAATGCAACTGTTTTATCTAAAAAGCCAAAACGTTTCATTGAACCACCGCCAACTACAACGATAGC
>CAYJNB010000495.1:781-1095 GCA_964371205.1 uncultured Treponemataceae bacterium | reverse complement strand
TTATTGCTAAGTGGGAAACTAAGCAAGACGGCACAGGCAAAAAGCAACGTGTTATTTATGATAAAATTAATCAATATGGATTCTGGTTTAAATGGACTAAAGACATGTGCGAAAAGTCTATAGTGCGTAAAGCTTTAAAAAGAGTTAAAGAAGTGCTTCCAGACCTTAAAGAAGCTATTTACGCATTTGAGCAAGACGAAGAACAAGCACCACAAGAAGTAGTTAACGAACATGTAATTAACATTCCTATGCAAGACGTTAAAGACGTTAAAGTATCAAATGTAGATTTGAAGAATTTAACACAAGAGCAAAAA
>CAYJNB010000495.1:0-771 GCA_964371205.1 uncultured Treponemataceae bacterium | reverse complement strand
AAGTTTATAAAGCTAATCCAAAATTAATAGCTGAAAAATTACAAGAAATTACAGAAATAATGGATAGTGGAAATGTAGAAATACAAGAGGTTATTAATAAATACTATGCAGAAATTGCAGTAATGAAAAAATTTAAAAAACCTAGCGAGGTTATTAAAAATTATTTTGGAGTGATGTGCTAATGTTCGAATTAAAAAAAATCAACTTAAAACAAGGTTCTCTTGCTTGGGAAAAACTAAGAGAAAAACATATTGGTAGCAGTGAAGTTTTTGACATAGTGAGATACTATGCAACAGTTCAAGAATTACAAAACTGTGGTTTAAATCCAGAGCAAGTGCAAGAAGAAGAGCCGTATACCACAGCTTGGGCACTGTATCACAAGATGATTAATGACGGATTATTTAAGCGTGGAGTAAATAGACACAGCAAGCTTAAACCCTCACAAGTCTATATAAGCGATAAATTAGTAGCTAGCTTAGATATTGAGGGAATAGCCGAGGAATGCGATTTAGTGCCATTTGTGATAGGCGAGGGCAAACCTAAGATAGGACAAAGATTTGTATGCGAACAAAAAAGCATAATGCCAGTTAGATATAAGAAAGGCTTGCCAATTAAACATATTATACAAGCTCAATATCAAGTAATGACCACTAAAGCAGATTTTTATATACTGCAACTAGTTATATTAGACGAGGATAGCGAATTTATAAGAGGGCGAATTTGTCAGATGTCAAAGAAATATAATGCGATAAATATAGTTGATATGTGCCA
>CAYJNB010000494.1:0-1098 GCA_964371205.1 uncultured Treponemataceae bacterium | reverse complement strand
TGGCGCCCTCTTTTGCGCTCATTCCCATGGCTATGTTTGCTCCCTCAAAGGCAGGGCCAGCGGCGGCAGAACACACCGTTAGTTTTCCATTGTGATAGAGTGCACTCTCGCCGTTTGTACCTATGTCGGTAAGTAAGGCTGTTTTATATGCAGTTAGGTTACTTGCCAAAAGGGCATTGGTAATATCTGCTCCTACAAAGGCAGACATACAGTGGGGCAAATACACCCGTGTATCTTTATTCGGTAAGTCGAGGTCGCTTCCTAAAAGCCACTGTCCAAAAAGATGGTCTGCCTCAAAGGGGCTACAAGAGAGAGATTGGGGATTACGATTGGTAAGTAAGTAAAACATGGTGGTATTTCCGCTTAACACAAGCGTATCTATGCTAGTAACCGCTATTTCTGCCTTTTGAGCAAGTTCGGTAAGTAGTGAACAAAGAGCCGCGCGAATTGTGCGAGCAAGTTCAGCTCCCTTTCCTGCAAGAGAAGCTTCTACTCGAGAGAGCACATCTGAGCCATAGGCAATTTGCGGATTTTTTTGGCTTGCCTGAGAAAGAAGACCTTTTGAGCTAAATAGGCGAGCGGCGAGCGTTGTGGTACCTATATCTATGCACGCGCCATACTGCGCAAAAAGTGGTTTTGAATCCGTTCCCGATTGTAGCTCTGGTGTAGAAAAAAGCTGTTCACTACTCAGTGAATTCTCGGCAATTTTATCTTCGCCATGTTGTTCAATTACTACCGTACAATCGCCCTCAACACTTGTGCAGCATGCTAGACGCGTGGTTTGTGCAAAATCCTCTTTGGTCAGCAATTCTTTTTCTGCAGTACTAAGAGCAGACAATTCGCCTGTTACTCTAACACGACATTTTCCACACCTGCCATGGCCACCACAGGGCATATCGATCAGATTATGCTCTCTTAATACATCGCTCAGCTTTGTTCCGTCTGCTACCTGTAGGCTTTTGCGGTGCTTTTGAGACTCGCCTTCTATATAAATCAATGGCATTTTTGCGCTCCAAATCTTGATTTTTTTACGTTTTGAGTATATCATATTTCCATGAATGTTTCTGAAGTTTGTCAACAAATTTTTGACCTCTGCCT
>CAYJNB010000493.1:0-1107 GCA_964371205.1 uncultured Treponemataceae bacterium | reverse complement strand
TATACTACAAAACTGATATTTTATCAAATACTAAAAAGCATCCCATTAATATTATCCATTTAAAACGAGTTTTGTTTACAAACGAGCGAGTTTGCTGTAAGTTGTGGAACACAACGTAGCAAACTCGTTAAGGTGGCGTAAGCCACCGACTTATTCCTTCCATACGTCTGCAACGATTGGTATTTCTTTAAGATTTTGTAAAAAATCTGGTGAAGAGGGAACTCCCATCTGTGTATTTGCTTTAATAACATGTATTCCAATTGGTGTTTCAACATGAAAGAAAACTTTACAGCCTCCTTCGGTGCCACACAAGAACTCACGTAACTCCATGAGTTTACGCTCTTCGGTTATACCTGGCATAAGTTTAACATGTATTTCTTGGAATGCCTTTACTTGAATTTCTGCTGGATCAGTTACATCATCTACTAAAAAACTTGGTGTATCGCGAGATGTGTCTACCTTGCCTGTAAGTGCCCATATTGAATCATTCGTAAGCTTTGCTTGGTGTTTTTCCCAGCTATCGGAAAAGAAGACTAGGTCAATGGTGCCGTTATAATCTTCAAATGTGCCAAAGGCCATCCATTTGCCACGCTTAGTTTGTATAGCTCTTGTGCTTCGGATAAGACCTATGAGTGTATATGGTTTACCGGCTTGGGCATTTTCTAGTTTTTTTACATTCAATGATACAGCACTTTCTACTGCTTTCTTATACGCATCGAGTGGGTGTCCAGAAATATAGAATCCAATTAAGTCTTTTTCAATTCTTAATTTTTCTGCTAAGGGCCATTCTTCAATCAGCTCGTAGATAAACTCCGCAAATTCTTTTTCGCCTGAATCTTCAAAAAGGCTTACTTGCCCAAAGCGTGTTGCATTTTTCTTATTGTCTGCATATTCTACTGCTCGTTCAAAGTTAAGCAAGAGTACCGAACGCGGAATATGATTTTCTTCGTCTCCAACATTATCAAAGGATCCTGTTTTTATTAGCACTTCAAGAGCTCTCTTGTTTACTGTACGTAAATCGACCCGCTCTAAAAAGTCCATAAAGCTGGCAAAGGGGCCATCTTTTTCGCGTTGAGCAATAATTTCTTCTGCCGCAGTTTCTCCTAA
>CAYJNB010000492.1:0-1110 GCA_964371205.1 uncultured Treponemataceae bacterium | reverse complement strand
ATGTGTCCGATTGAAACACCAGAAGGTCCAAATATTGGTCTTATTGTTTCTCTTGCAATTTATACGCGAGTAAATGAATACGGATTCCTTGAAGCGCCATACCGCAAGCTCGAAGATGGTAAGGCAACCGAAAAATTTGAGTACTTGTCAGCTATTGACGAAGATAAATATTACATTGGACAAGCTTCTGTTCACTTAGATGAAAAAGGTGTATTCCATACTGAACAAATTTCTTGTAGACGCCACGGTGACTATACCACACGTTCTCCAAAAGATGTTCAATACATGGACGTTTCTCCAAAACAAATTATTTCTGTTTCGGCAGCGCTTATTCCGTTCTTAGAACACGACGATGCTAACCGTGCCCTCATGGGTTCTAACATGCAACGTCAAGCTGTTCCTCTTTTATTCCCTGAACCACCACGTGTTGGTACTGGTATGGAGAAAAAGTGTGCATACGATTCAGGTGTTTTAATTAAGTCTAAGGTTAAGGGCGAAGTAACCTATGTAACATCAGATTATATTCAAGTTACTCGTGAAGATAACGACCAAGTTGTTACTTATCCATTATTAAAGTATCAAAGAACAAACCAAGATACTTGTTATCACCAAAGACCGATGGTGCATGTTGGTGAGAAAGTAGAAATTGGTTCTGTGCTTGCAGATGGTCCTGCAACATATCAAGGCGAACTAGCTCTTGGCCGTAATATTTTAGTTGGATTCGTTCCATGGAATGGTTATAACTACGAAGATGCTATCTTAATTTCTCAACGTGTGGTTAAAGAAGATATGTTTACTTCTATTCACATTAAAGAGTTTATGGTAGAAATTCGCGAAACAAAACTCGGACCCGAGAAAATTACACGCGATATTCCAAACACGAGCGAAAAATCACTCGACAATCTTGATGCCGAAGGTATCATTCGCGTTGGTGCAAAAGTTCGTTCAGGAGATATCTTAGTTGGTAAAGTTACTCCAAAAAGTGAAACAGAAACAACTCCAGAATTTAAATTATTGAACTCAATCTTTGGTGAAAAAGCTAAAGAAGTTCGCGATTCTTCTCTCCGTGTATCACATGGTATTGAAGGTACGATTATCGATATTCAACGC
>CAYJNB010000491.1:0-1114 GCA_964371205.1 uncultured Treponemataceae bacterium | reverse complement strand
CAGTAAGTAAACACTGTAGGGGTAAAAGGCAAGTGAGAGCTTTGACGACTTGTATGCATATTTGTATTGCGTTTCAGCCTCCTATTTGCGTTAATCTTAGATGGTGAGGTACCATACATAACGGGAGGAGCTGGTCGCAATTGCCTTTTACCACGAGAAGTTTTGCTTAGTATTTTCTTGGGTGACTATGAATAGTTACCTTACATTGTCATGGCTGTGTGCGCTTGCTTGAGTAGTTTCATAATTGGGAGTTTTTGAGGACATTTTTGCTCGCATTCCCCACAATCGACACATTTAGAGGCATCGCCTGCATTTTTTATCATGGTACTATAAAAAGTCGAAAAGACATTTTTTGAATCATTCTCGTATGCTCCACTTAAGTTCAAATAGTTCCATTCACCAAAAATATACGGTATTTGCACCCCAGATGGACATGGCATACAGTAACGGCAGAGGGTACAACCGGCTTTTAGACGTTCTTTGTACCAGGCTTCTGCCTGCTTTACCACTTCTAACTGAGAAGCTGGTAGCGAATTAGGGCGAGCACTTGAGGCGGTAGCACAGTTCATATTTATTTGGAGAATTTCGTTCATTCCCGAAATAGCACAAGTTACATTTTGGTTTTCCCATACCCAACGAAGTGCCCATTCTGCTCCCATGCGTGGCTTTGCTGCATTGGCAAAAATATCGGTAACACCTTGGGGAGTATTTGCTAAAGCACCACCACGCAAAGGCTCCATAGCAATACAGCCGAGCCCGTGCTTTGCTCCATATTCAATACATTGTTCGGTTTGTAAGGTATTATAGTCGAGGTAGTTGTATTGTACTTGACAAAACTCCCAACCGGCATACTCATCCACAATTTGTTTGAACATATCAAATGTATCATGGAAAGAAAAACCTATATGCCGTATCTTGCCTTCTTTTTTCTTTTGTTCAAGAAAGGTAAGTGCATTCATTTTTTTTGCTCGCGACCAATAGTCAGCATTTAAAGCATGGAGAAGATAAAAATCAATATAATCGGTTTGAAGGCGTTCTAACTGCTCGTTAAAAAGCCGTTCTAAGTCGGATTCCTCGTTTACGAGCCAAATAGGCAACTTGTCTGCAATGGTAA
>CAYJNB010000490.1:0-1114 GCA_964371205.1 uncultured Treponemataceae bacterium | reverse complement strand
CTGAAACTCAAAAGGAGCGCGTATGAAAATATCATTTAAAAAATTATTTAAATTTATTATTTCTTCTCTTGCCATATTTGGTGTTTGCTTTGTTATTTTTTTGTTGGCAAATTATGACAAGAGGGTTACGAGTGAGTTGCTTTTTTTTAATGACTATGAAATTATACCTGCAAAAAAAGAGGGTGACAATACTGTTATTACACTTATGTTACCACAAACATTACAGGCAGGTGATGCATTGTGTTTTAGAACATCTAACCAGGAAGTATGGTTGTATCAAAGTGGTGAGTTGAAATATGAACATACAAAAAAGTTTAGCAATAAATGGGGTAAAACAGCTACAAGTTCATGGCATATTGTTACCTTAAATCCTTATAATGTAGATCCCATTCACTTAGAACTTAATACACCGCATGAAAGTTTAAGCGCTTATAAAAACACCATTGCTATAGGAAATAGTACAAAATTTCTTGAATACATCTTTATTCATACACTGCCTTCGGTTTTTATAACCATAGCAAGTATTGCTATAGGCTCTGTATGTTTGCTATGGGTAATTTTTAGAAACAATATACAATTTTTTTACCGATTAGTGCTATTTTCACTTTTTCTTATAGTTACTGGTATTTCAAGTTTAGGAGGTTCGAGAAGAATTTTTTTTGAACTTATTCCACCTTATATAGACAGGTTTATTTATTTACTTGCATTTTATCTTATACCAGTTTTATTATTTTCATTGTTTGCAACATTTTATAAAGGTATTGTTAAAAAAATATTTGTTATATATTCTGTTGTAAGTTTATTTTTTGCGGGTTTTGCCGTTGTGTTACAATTGTTTGAAGTACAAGATTTAGTGCAAACAATTTATATTTGCGTTATAATTATTGTAATTGGTGTTATTACTTTTTTTATCGTTACGATACATTCATTATTGTCTAAAAAGATTAGGAACTCAAAAAGTTTGCTTGTTGTTTTTTTAAGTGCATTTATTGTGTTTGGGATAGTTAATTTAACAAACAGAAGCATTGATAATTTAGACTTTTATATTCAATGTATATTAGTTTTAGGTGAGCTTTATGCCATTGCGCATGTTATTACAGCAATTAATTACCAA
>CAYJNB010000489.1:0-1118 GCA_964371205.1 uncultured Treponemataceae bacterium | reverse complement strand
AAGACTATGAAGGAGACAATGCTCTTGCTTGGGCTGAGTTTAGTGACGAAGATGATGTAGCAGACTATTTGCGCTCGTTAGGGCTTGAATAGACAAAAAAAAATCCGGTAATTGTAAACCAACTACCGGATAATAGGGCTGTCTTATAAGTCGGTTACTTATGCGACAGCCTGTCGAGTTTAAATTATAAATCTTTATATAATAATGATTTACAATTTAAACATCGCACTGCATTTAAGAAAACTGTCGCAAAACTGAAGTTTTACGACAGCTACTTTGTTTTCTTAGCAGTCTTTGTAGAGGCTGCTTTTTTTACGCCTGATGGTTTAGCGTTTGTTTTTTGTGTTTTAATTTTCTTCTCGGGTGGAAGTAACATTTCTAATAGTTTTTCTGAATCATATTGCGCAGCATCAGTCATTTCTCTAATATATTTATATAGGCAAACATGCTTTTCGAATGCGGCTTCTGTTGGTTGACTCATTGCATGAATTGTTGCTAGTGCCCATAATACAAAATGCATTTTTTCTTCCTTGAACCATAAAATGCCATCATATCTATTTAAGCCAAGCATTTGAGCTGCGTCTTTATGTGATATTATTTTATACATCATTGCATAAGCGTTTTCAATATCTGTTTTGCGATTAGAAACTTCGCCTGCACTTACATAAGCAAAGAGAAGTGTATTAAGAGAACTACTAGATTCAATTACAGGAACTTTATAGCCTTCGAGGACTTCAATCACTTTTCGATCTAATTGCCAGAGTTTTATAAGTTCTACGGCTTGCTCTGCAGTTGCTTTTTTTCCAATTAATTCTTGTACAGTACTTAGTATAGCAAAACCAGCAAGTATTTCTGCCATAAATGGCCTATTCAATATCGCTTCGTAGAGAGCGCGTGCAAATTTTGCACTCCTTTGTGTTGGATCTTTTGCTGTTTCTGCAAGACTCTTAATATTCTCTAGATTCTTTACAGTAGTAACAAATTTTTTCCAAATTGCTTCACTATCTATGCGCGCTCCCACCTTTTTTTTGTTAAAGATTTCTTGAGCCCCATAATTTCCTTCGGCAAAGGTATCAAAAACATCAAAAAATGCAATGGCCTTTTCTTTTATCGAATTG
>CAYJNB010000488.1:0-1129 GCA_964371205.1 uncultured Treponemataceae bacterium | reverse complement strand
GTAGACGTACGTTGTCCAAAAACATTTTGACCTCCATGCGAAATGTTGTTCTTGTATTTGTGCTCAGTAAAATTCACAGAGTCGTCTCTTAAGTCTACTCTGTGAATTGCATAGTGTCAAATTTTATCTGTAATTTTAGTATAATTTTATTTGTTTATCATATCATAAATCTAAAACTCTTCAAAGTCCGCATCAGAAACTGCCATAGTAGCGCCAAGTCCTGCAGGTGCATAGGTTGGAGGTGTATTCACTTGGGGGCGTTTGTACTGTGTAGTTTCTTGTGTTTGCTGTACCTCAACTTGAGGAGCAGATAACTGCTTTTGCACCTTTGTTTCTACATTCGAGTCAATCTTAAAGAAAGCCATTGCTTCTTCTAAGCTGTGTGCATATGTTGACAGCTCTTCTGCCATAGCAGCTAATTCTTCGGAAGCTGAAGCATTTTGCTGCGTTACAGTATCCATCTGAATTATTGCCTTGTTTATTTGCTGTGCCCCAACGTCTTGTTCTCGAGTCGCTGCTGACACTTCTTGTATTAATTCTGCGGTACGTTGAATCTCGGGAATAACAGCAGAAATAAGTTTTCCGCTTTGCTCTGCAACAGCAACACTGTCTGCTGACAGCTCACTTATTTCTGAAGCAGCAATTTGGCTGCGCTCTGCTAACTTGCGTACTTCGCTTGCAACAACAGCAAATCCTTTTCCTGCCTCACCAGCTCGGGCTGCTTCAATTGCAGCATTGAGGGCAAGTAAATTTGTTTGACTTGCAATATCTTCAATAATATTTATTTTCACAGCTATTTCTTGCATAGCCGAAACTGTAGTGGAGACCGCCTCTCCTCCTTCAGTGCTATTTTCAACTGCTTTTTGAGCTAGAGTAGCTGTAGTATTCGTATTGTCTGCGTTTTGCTTAATATTTGCAGCCATTTGTTCTACGGTAGAAGAAATCTCTTCTGTAGAGGCTGCTTGTTCTGATGCTCCTCTCGAAACTTCTTGGCTAGAGGATCCAATTTGACTACTGCCAGCAGTAATGGAAGTACTTACCTTTATTACAGTACCAACAACTCCCATTAAAGAACCTATTAGAGCTCCAAGATTTCTTCCCATAGCACCTAATTCATCTTTTCGGCTAT
>CAYJNB010000487.1:0-1131 GCA_964371205.1 uncultured Treponemataceae bacterium | reverse complement strand
ATTGGTTTTGTAACATCGCTCGATATAAACAATGCAATAATGATACTACATATAAATGCAATGACGCTTACTGAGAAAACAGTAATCGCTGTTCTGTTTGATTGGCTTACAAGTAGAGCCTCTCTATATTCTGCGTACTCCCTCTGTTCTTCTTCATATTGTGCTATGAGCGTATCCAATTTCATACCTATAGGACCAATTTCTGCAAAAGAAGCCGTAGGGTCATTATTCTCAACAGCTCTTACCCACCTTTCTAGGGCAGGATATAAATTTATTGAAGCATCCTCTAGTTCTGCGAAAGTTTTTTTTGTTTCTTCTGAGCCAGGGAGAACTCTCATTCTATCGAGAATTGCCTCTATATCGCTTTTTAAGACAGACATTGTCTTGTTATATTCAGCAAATGTTACAGGCTCATTTGCAGCCATTTTTATGAGTGTTTCTCTATTTAAAATCTTGGTTTCTGCCGTATTATATAAAAAGTCACTGGAGACAGCGAGACTTTCTCCTAAAATGTCCAAAACTACATCAATTTCGACATTTGTTTTTTGAGTTTCAAAATAGCTGTATATCGATACTCCTAACAAAAGAATTGCAATTAATAAAAAACCGCCTAGTACTTTTAATTTTACGCTTAGATTACTTAATCTCATGATGTTCTCCTGATGCTGTTCAATAAGTTTGTTTATGACGATTAAAGGCTAAATTTTAACCTATAATAGAAATTATACAACGCTAGTTCGCTTGCGTCAAATGATAATTTTAACAATCATATGTAGTACGTATAAAAATACCGATAGCCATCTGTTTGTCATATCGGTGCTATCTGATTTTTTGTTTTAAAATAGTTTTATTGTGGCGGGTCTAAGCGCTTTAAATCTTGTACTTCCATTGCGTTTTCATCTATTTGAAAAAACGAAATAGCTTCTTGTAGATTGCGTGCGTGAGAAGAAAGCTCTTCTGCCATTGCTGCAAGTTCCTCAGATGCCGAAGCATTTTGTTGCGTTACGCTATCCATTTGAATAATAGCCTTATTTATTTGCTGAGCTCCGATGTCTTGCTCTCTGCTTGCAGAAGAAATTTCTTGTACTAATTCTGCTGTTTTTTGTATTTCCGGAATTACACCAGCGATTA
>CAYJNB010000486.1:0-1131 GCA_964371205.1 uncultured Treponemataceae bacterium | reverse complement strand
CGTCAGTTTGCGCATCGATAAGGGTTACGTTAAAAATAAGGGTTTGATTTTGCATTGTTGGGTTTTCTCTTTGTAAATCGGTAATAGCCAGTGCAAGGGATCGTTGCCGATATACCTTTTGTGCAGCAAAAGGATAAAGGCAAGAGCCCGACCCGCTGTAGGCGGGGTGCACCCAGAATTACATTACTTCGCCGACACCTGCACGGTACATTTCGTCGCAGTATTCACAGCGGTATTCGCTTCTTTTTTTGTCTACAAGGCGAAAGACGTGGTCAATGTTTGCCTCTGAGCTGGTAATGCAGCGGGGATTTTTGCACTTTATAACGTTTTCCACTTTATCTGGGAGTTGTAGGGTTATTTTGCGGGTGATTTTTTCTTCGGTTACCACATTTACGGTGATGTTTGGGTCGATAAAGCCGAGAACGGAGTAGTCGATGTTGATAATGTTATCGATTTTTATCATGTCTTTTTTACCAAATTGGTTTGAGGGGGCGTTAATTATGAGGGCAACGCAATAATCAGCTTTGTTGAGGCCGAGCCAATTAAAAATGCGCATTCCAGCACCTGCTCGTATGTGGTCAATTACTAGGCCGTTTTTTATAGTATCTACGTTTAACATTTTATTCTCCTTATGGGGCTGTTGAAAATATCAACTTTTCAACAGTTTCCTTAGATTTTAAACTCGATGGTGTGTTGGATATTCAACCGAATTATTCAACACACCCCTTACAGTACACCGGTAAGTTTTGCAATAAGTCCCATGCGTGCATACATGCCGTATTTTACTTGTTTGAAGTATACGGCTCTCGGGTCTGAGTCTACTTCGGGGGCTATTTCGTTTACGCGTGGAAGTGGGTGTAGTACAATCATGTTTTTCTTTGCAAGTTTCATTTTTTCTTTATCGAGTATGTAGCTGTCTTTGAGGCGAATGTAGTCTTGCTCATTAAAAAATCTTTCTTTTTGTACGCGTGTCATGTAAAGTATGTCGAGCTCTCCCATTACGTCTTCGAGGCGTTCGGTTGTTTCGAATGCACACCCTGCTTTTTTGAATACTTGGCTGGTAATATAGGCGGGGATTTGAAGCTCGTCGGGGCTAATGAGTATAAACTTATTGTTTGGATAACGGCTCAT
>CAYJNB010000485.1:0-1133 GCA_964371205.1 uncultured Treponemataceae bacterium | reverse complement strand
ACTTCTATGTTTGCAGCAATAGTTGCAAAAGCCACAAAACTAATAAGCCCTGTTGAACCAAAGAGCTTAAAAAACACGAGTACACTTCCGTATACAACGAGTACATTAATAATTAATAATAATTCATTTGACATTGGGCGAGTATAACAAAAAAAATCAGTCTTGTATATTAGCTTTGTTTATGGTAAGATTGGCACACTGTATTAAAACAGAAACTAAAATAGTGTATAAAAAGAACACTGAATAAAAAGACAGGAGGATTCTATGGAACCTAAAAACGAAAAACTTTCCCTTATTCGGCACAGTGCTGCTCATGTTATGGCACAAGCAGTTACGACGTTGTATCCGGGAACGAAGGTTGCTATAGGACCCTCAATCGATACAGGATTTTACTACGATTTTGAATTACCTCAGCCAATTTCTCAAGCAGATTTTCCAGAAATTGAAAAAACAATGCGTCGTATTTTAGGCGGGAACCATGCCTTTGAAAAAAAGATTTTGAGCAAGGCAGAGGCTTTGGAGTTTTTTGCGGACCAACCATATAAGATTGAATTAATAAACGACCTTCCAGAGGGAGAAGAAATCTCGATTTATACTCACGATGATTTTGCAGATTTGTGCCGTGGGCCTCATGTTGGATCAACAAAAGAAATTAATACTCAAGCATTCAAGTTAATGAAGGTTGCAGGTGCTTACTGGCGTGGAGACGAAAAGCGCCCAATGCTTACTCGCATTTACGCAACAGCTTGGGAAAAGCCTCAAGAGCTTAAAGACTATCTTACCATGCTCGAAGAGGCAGAAAAGAGAGATCATCGCAAAATTGGTAAGGATTTAGATCTTTTCCACATGGACGAAGAAAATCCAGGACAAGTTTTTTGGCATGCAAATGGTTGGACTATGTATCGCATAATAGAAGACTATGTTCGCGGAAAAATTAAAGAAGACGGATATATCGAAGTTAAAACCCCTTCTGTTATGCCACAAAGTTTGTGGGAACGTTCAGGGCACTGGGCAAAATATGCAGATGTTATGTTTTTTACCGAAAGCGAAAAACGTCATTTTGCACTAAAACCAATGAACTGTCCCGGCCATATCGAAATATTTAAGCAAGGAACAAAGAGTTATAAAGATTT
>CAYJNB010000484.1:0-1134 GCA_964371205.1 uncultured Treponemataceae bacterium | reverse complement strand
AAATCAATGTACGTTTTTTTTACTTCGTCAATAAACTGACGAGGATCATCGCCTGAGATACAGCTATCAATACTTTTTTGCAAGTAATTTGAAACACCTGCAACCGCTGATACAATAACGCTAACTCTACTTGAGGTGGCTTTTTCAACAACAATAGCAACCGAGTTTAAGATGCGCTCTGCATCGGCCATTGATGTTCCACCAAATTTTAATGTAATCATAATGCAGGAAGTATAGCAGGAATGCAGAAAAAATACAATAGACAAAAAATGTTCATTATGCTACTGTACAGTATGAACAACTTACGAATTCCAAAAAATTATACATCGCTTCTTTCTGTAAAAGAAACTGAGCATGCAATCACTTTAATTAAAGATTTTTTTCAAACAGCACTTTCAACTGAGTTGAATTTGACTCGCGTTACCGCACCGCTTTTTGTTCCGCAAGGCAAGGGCTTGAATGACGACCTAAATGGTATTGAACGCCCAGTAACTTTTCCGGTAAAAGATATGAATGAGCAAGTGCTCGAAATTGTGCATTCGCTTGCAAAGTGGAAACGTGTAACCATTACCGACTTAGGCTTGAATGAAGGGTTTGGAATTTATACCGACATGAATGCGATTCGTGCCGATGAAGAAATGAGCAATATTCACTCACTGTATGTTGACCAGTGGGACTGGGAAATGGTTATTTCTGACGAAAAGAGAACTATTCCTTTTTTAAGCGACACTGTACGCAAGATTTATCGCTGTCTTAAGCGCTTAGAGTTTTTCTTATACGACCGCTACGAAAAAATAACCCCCATATTACCGGAAGAAATAACCTTTATTCATGCGCAAGAATTAGCAGATATGTATCCGGGTAAAACACCAAAAGAAAGAGAATACGAAATAACTAAAAAACACGGCGCTGTGTTTGTTATTGGTATTGGGAATCCGCTCAAAGATGGAGAGGCTCACGATGGACGCGCTCCCGACTACGACGACTGGATTTCTATTGGCGAAAACGGATTAGCCGGTTTAAATGGCGACTTACTCGTGTGGAACCCTGTATTAGAAAATTCTCTCGAATTAAGCTCAATGGGAATTCGTGTTTCACCTGAATCATTAAAAAAACAACTCGACCAACGTGGCT
>CAYJNB010000483.1:0-1142 GCA_964371205.1 uncultured Treponemataceae bacterium | reverse complement strand
CGTTTTGCAATCGAAGTAGACAAACGCGGAAAAGAAAGTATTATTTTTACCGAAATTCCGTATCAAGTAAATAAAGCAAAGCTCATTGAACGCATTGCCGCTCTTATGCGCGAAAAAACTATAGATGGAATTAGCGATGTTAACGACGAATCAGACCGCGAAGGTATGCGTATTGTTATTGACCTAAAACGTGGTGCTGTTGTTAAGCTCGTGCTAAATCAACTCTTTACTCATACTGCACTCCAGTCAACATTTGGTGTAATAAACCTTGCTTTGGTAAAGGGACGCCCACAAGTTTTGACACTCAAAGACTTAATTGCAAATTTTGTAGAGCATCGTCAAGAAGTGGTAACTCGGCGCATCCAGTTCGATTTACGTAAAGCAGAAGAAAGAGCTCATATTTTACGCGGCTTAATTATTGCAATTCAAAATATTGACGAAGTAATCAAGATTATTAAGGCATCTAGAGATATTGCCACAGCTAAAAATGCCCTTATGGAGCGTTTTACGCTATCTGAGATACAAGCTCAAGCAATCGTTGATATGCGGCTTGGACGTCTTACAAGCCTCGAAATTGAAAAACTTGAAGCTGAATTAGCCGAACTAGAAGCACTTATTGCCTATCTTAAAGATCTTTTAGAACATCCTGAAAAAATTCTTAAAATTATCAAAGAAGAAACAGACGAAATTGCAGGTAAATTTGGCGATGATCGAAAAACAGATATTATTAGTGACGAAATAGAAGAGCTCAACATAGAAGACTTAATTAAAAAAGAAGAAATGGTTGTGCTTATTTCTAATCTTGGTTATATCAAGCGTGTCCCTGTTTCTGCATATAAGCGCCAAGGTCGTGGTGGAAAAGGTATCAACAGTGCTAAACTTGTTGAAGATGACTTTATTAATCAAATATTCATAGCTTCAACTCACGATAATGTAATGTTCATTACAAATGAAGGGAAAGGGTACTGGGTTAAAGTGCATGAAATTCCTGAGTCATCTAAAAACGCTCGTGGTGCTCATATAAAAAGCCTTTTAACCGTTAATCCAAATGAAGAAATTACAACTGTTGTAACTTTAAAAGAATTCTCGGAAGACCAATACTTGTTCATGGCAACCGCTGCTGGTGTTGTAAAAAAAGTACA
>CAYJNB010000482.1:0-1154 GCA_964371205.1 uncultured Treponemataceae bacterium | reverse complement strand
CAAAATAAGTATACATTTACAAAAAAAAACGCTATACTATGTAGTATAGGCTAACAGTGTCAAATAACTATTTAGGAGATAAATATGAGAAACGGAAAATATTTCTTTACTTCAGAATCAGTTGGAGAAGGACATCCAGACAAATTATGTGATCAAATTTCAGATGCAGTTTTAGATGCTTGTTTAAAAGAAGATCCTGAAAGTCATGTAGCTTGTGAGACGTATGCATCTACTGCACTTGTCCTTGTTGGTGGCGAAATTACCACGAATACCTATGTAGATATTCAAAAAATTGCTAGAAATATTGCTCGAGAGATTGGGTACACCGACTCAGATTTTGGTCTTGATTGCGATTCAATGGCTGTATTGAACATGATTCATGCTCAATCGCCAGATATTAATCAAGGTGTTGTAGGGACTGGTTTACAAGAATATAGTGGAATGCAAGGGGCTGGAGATCAGGGAATGATGTTCGGTTTTGCTTGTACTGAAACTCCTGAGCTTATGCCAGCACCTATTATGTATTCTCATAAAATTTTACAACGTGCTGCTGATTTGCGCAAAAAAGGGCCTCTTAATTGGTTACGCCCTGATGCAAAAAGTCAAGTAACTATTGAGTACGATGGACATAAACCAGTAGGTATTGATACTGTTGTTGTATCTCATCAGCATAATCCCGACATTACTCATGAGCAAATTAAAGAGGCTGTTATAGAGGAAATTATAAAACCTGTACTTGAGCCAACAGGTTTGCTTAAGGCTAATACAAAATTCTTTGTAAACCCAACGGGACGTTTTGTAATTGGTGGTCCTTTTGGAGATACAGGCCTTACCGGACGAAAAATTATTGTAGATACCTATGGCGGTATGGGGCGCCACGGAGGAGGAGCATTCTCTGGAAAAGATCCGTCAAAGGTAGACCGCTCTGCAGCATACATGGCTCGTTACATTGCAAAGCATGTAGTTGCAGCAGGATTCGCTGAAAGATGCGAAGTTGAGCTAGCCTATGCTATTGGTGTTCCGTTCCCCGTTTCTATAATGGTAGATACCTTTGGAACTGCAACAGTTGATGAGATTGCACTCGAAAAAGCAATTCCCGAAATTTTTGATTGTTCACCTGCCGGTATTATTAAAACACTTGATTTAAAGAAACC
>CAYJNB010000481.1:0-1161 GCA_964371205.1 uncultured Treponemataceae bacterium | reverse complement strand
TACCGGTGGCAAGTATGCCTATCGCCGAGAAGATGGCGTATACGTTGTTCCGATTTGATGTTTAAGAAATTAGAATTAATTAAAAATCAAAAGGGTTGACAATTCTGTTCTATAGATTATAATTATTAAACAAAAGTTTATATTTACATTTAGAAAAAATGGAAATGAATATGACTTTTAAGGAGGAATAAATGAAAAAAATTGTGTGCATTGCGATTCTTGTAACAATTGCGCTTACAGGTGTCTTTGCAATCGATTTATCAGTTGGCGGATCCATGGGTTTGGGTTTATCGTTCTTAGGTGGTGATGATTATGATGAATATGATGAAGCTTATAAAACGCTAGAGTCGGCTGGGCTTACAGTAGATGAAAGTCGGTTGGCTTTTTCTCCACAATTTGACGTGCTAGTTGCTTTTACCCCGCGATTTTCACTTGAAACAGGGATAGCTTTATTACATTCAAAAGAGTCACGGGAATTTAACTATATGGGAGAAATTTTGAATATGGAAGCCACTAGAACACAACTAACAGTTCCTGCTTTGCTTAGAACAAGCTTTGAGTACCCTGTGTCTTTAGGGAAAATATCTGCTGGTATTACTTATTTTTCTGCTGGGGTAAAAATGGGTATTCCTATTGATACATATATGAAGCAACGCATAAAGACATCTAGTCCTCCCATTGATGCAAAGCCTGAGATAGATTCTGCTCCTTTTGTATTAGACTTTGCGATTGCTATAGGACAAGAATTTCGAATTACAAAATCTCATCACATAGGTCTTCGCATAGGCTATGATTTTAATCTTACAGCTCCTTTTGACAAAGATGACCCAGATGCGGGAGACTCTGTTGATCTTTATCATAATACGTTGCTCTTTGGTATAACTTACCGCTACGCACTCTAATTTTAGATAAGACAATTTATAGACTATCGTTAGTCCTACCAACTGGTAGGGCTTTTTTGCGTTAGCGATCGTTGCCGGTACACCGCAGCACGAGGTGAGGAGGGCGAGGAGTTTAGGCAAGAGCGCGACCGACGGAGCTTGCGACGGCGGTAACGCCAAGAAGGAAATATAGATCTTAAATTTTACCTAGCGTTAGGTAGGAAAAAAAGAAGTGTATTGAAATTTCGCTCATTTTTATGTAGAATGGGCGAATGGAATT
>CAYJNB010000480.1:0-1161 GCA_964371205.1 uncultured Treponemataceae bacterium | reverse complement strand
TTTTTTACATAGATTTAACATTCAATATTTACACCAGATGTAGGAGATTAAGATGTTCATTGACAACTTAAAGGTAAAAACAAAAGTTTTGGGCAGTTTTATTATTATTGCAATAATGACACTAGGGGTATCGGTATATAGTTTTTTTTCAACCACAAATACAAATAATGAGTTTGACGAAGCAACAACTCTTTTAGAAAGCAGTTTATATGCAAATTCGTGGTTTTTAGATACTTTTAGATTAATAGACTTAGCCAACCATAGAGCTATGCGCGATACTTCGAGAGGTCAAGTTTTTGACTTAGAAAGATATAATCGAGTCATAGATGAAATGAAAGTTGACATGGACAAATACATGAATCAAATGGTCGAACTTGACACAGATGAAGAAACAACGAAAGCGCTTGACTCCCTCATTGAAGTAACAGAAAAATATTATATATCTATGACGAATTGGTCTGAGGCTTTAGATCGAAACGATCCAACTTCACTAGAATTTGAAAAAGAGATGCTTGAACTTAGTATAGATTTGGATAACGCTGTAATACTGTACGAAGAGCTACAAATCGCATATTCGAATCATGTATTTGATACCGTGCAAGTTAATGCCGAAAGAGATGCTATTGTAGCCCTAGCAATAAGCGCCTTTGCAGTGTTTATTAGTATAGTAATTGCACTTATTATTTCAAGAAACGTTACAAACCCTATAAAACAGTTTCTTTTTGCCTTTGGAAGCTTAACAGAAGGAGACATTTCTATGTCTTCTGTCCCAGAAAAAATGCAAAAGCAACTCATGTCTCGCAAAGATGAGATGGGGGCTATGGCAAATGCATTAAAGGGATTCGCATTAAAATTACTAGATGTTATTCTTTCTGTGCGAGAAACAAGTACGCACGTAACCTCTGGAAGTCATCAAATAAGTATAACCAGCCAAAGTGTTTCCAGTGGAGCTTCTGAGCAAGCAGCTTCGACAGAAGAGATTTCTTCTACAATGGAGCAAATGGCTTCCAACATAAAACAAAATGCAGATAATGCTACCACAACAGCAAGCATAGCAACAAAATCAGTGGAAGACAGCACAAAAGGTGGGGAAGCTGTAGAAAAAACTGTATCTGCAATGAAAGAAATAGCTACTAAAATCAATATTATTGAAGATATTGC
>CAYJNB010000479.1:0-1166 GCA_964371205.1 uncultured Treponemataceae bacterium | reverse complement strand
CTGCAAAAGAGCGTGGGTGGAATAAAGCAAAGTTTTATTTTATGGTAGGACTTCCTGTAGAAACAGAGGGAAAAAAGGAAGAGGAAGAAATAGTCAATTTTATGTTACGTATACAGGCTAAAACGCGCATTCAATGTAATGTAAATGTTGGAACTTTTATACCTAAGCCACATACACCATACGAAAGGGTAAAACAACTTAGTCCAGAAGAGGCAGAGGAAAAATTATACTATATTCGTAGTTCTTTACCAAAAGGTAAATTTAGAGTAAGTACTCATAATGGGTTCACCTCTTGTCTAGAAGGAATTATTTCGCGTGGATCTAAAGACATAGGTCCATTACTTTTGCAAGCATATAAAGAAGGAGCACGTCTTGATGCTTGGGAAAATCTATTAAAAAAAGAAATTTGGACGTCTGTTTTCGAAAAAAACAACCTAAAAATAGAGGATGCTTTAAAAGGATATGCAGACGATGAGGTACTTCCATGGAATGATGTGAGCTTGGGAGTTCATCAGAATTTTTTTAAAAACGAATTTACAAAATCAATTGAGCAAAAACTGTCTACTAAATGTCAAGAAAAATGTAATCATTCTTGTGGAATCTGTAATAATTCTCATAGTGTATACAAAAACACACACATAGGAGAATACTTAAAAACTCATACACAAGAGAGTGCGGTAGAATCTTTAAAGATGCCATCTCCACACAATATTAAGGTTTTGTATCGGGTATTATTTTCTTTTTCCAAGAAAAATGGTGCAGAATATTTACCTCACTTAAGTCTAACGGATACCTTTATTAGGTCGTTTTTGAGAGCTAGGCTTCCTGTTTTATTTACAGCTGGTTTTAATCCGATTCCGAGGCTAGAGTTAGCTTCAACATTATCGTTAGGTGTTAGCTCAGAAGAAGAAATAGGGTCTTGTTTGTTACATAACCCAATTGATTCAGAAGATTTTATAAGTAAAATGAACAAGGTTTTGCCTGATTCACTTAAAATACATAAAGCATATATCTTAGAAGTATCAAACGAACGAAAAAGAGAATCTTTAGCATCTTCTTTATGGGGGGCAGAGTACAAGTACGAATTCCTAAATATACCAGAGAAAAAAATAGAGGATTTTTTAGAAGCAACATCTGAACTTTTTCTAGAATATTCACTTAATAAG
>CAYJNB010000478.1:859-1173 GCA_964371205.1 uncultured Treponemataceae bacterium | reverse complement strand
TGATATTAATAAACACATTCATTTAAAATATGAACATAATAAATTAAATAAAGCTTTAAATTCAAGCAATTGGAAATGGGCAATGTATTTGCTTTTAGAGGACGAAGTAAAAGGCGCTAGTAAATATTTAATGTTACATGATTTAGCAATAAAATCTAATAAATTAGACTGGGCAACTCATTTTAAAAATATTGCAAAACAAGAAACAGAACATGCAGCATTAATAAATCAAATGTATTCAGCTCTGCCATATTCACCCGGAACACAAGAAGACCAATCTTTATGGAACAAAGAATATGCTGATTTAATAGAGT
>CAYJNB010000478.1:0-849 GCA_964371205.1 uncultured Treponemataceae bacterium | reverse complement strand
CTTGACAAATAGAAAACTTTACTGTATAATATATGTAAGGTTGTGACATGAACGATACAAATTCAATCTAAATTAATCATTATTTACTTGCATTGATAGTGATTCCTTTTCAAAGAAATAACACACGAACGATAAAAAAGTTCGTGTGTTATTTCTTTATTGAAATTTATAAATTATTTTTATAAAACCTATTGACATTTATATATTTATAGTGTATAATGTAATTACAGTAAAGGTGACGGACACCTAATAAAAGCCGATTGGAAAGGGATATTATGACTATTAACAAATCAAAACTTTTTAAAAATGCTTGGAATCTAGTAAAAACAACAGGTTGCACAATATCAACTGCTCTTAAAACAGCATGGTCAGAAATAAAAAATACTGACACAGTAGCTGAAAAACTTATTGAAATGGGTTTTAAGGTTTGGGAAAAAGGCAACAACAAACGTATTTACATTAACAATTTAACAAAATTTGTAGCTGAAAACGTTGCAAAAATGCTTAAAAATGTTACAGTATATTACAATGTTGTTGATAAAAAAATATATTGGCAAAATTCAACTTCATCACGTCAACATATGATTGATGAACTATGTACAGCTATTAAAGCTTAAGAAAGGGTGAGGATTATGAACAAATTTATGAAATATTGTCCAAATGTTTGGGTAGCAGAGTGTGAAGAAGAGTATAAAAAAGATGATATTATATATCTTGAGACTAAATATGGAAAAGAAGTTGAATGCAAAGTGTATAATCATTTGGGTTATACAGGAACACAAGAAAATCCAAAATATATTTATTCAATCATGCGAACAGATGAAAAAAGCTACGCACGAAAGAAAGCTG
>CAYJNB010000477.1:0-1177 GCA_964371205.1 uncultured Treponemataceae bacterium | reverse complement strand
TTTCTATTGAATGGGAAGACAATGGTATGGATAGGATTTATGGCGCAAAAGATGCCCTCGAGTTTACCAGAAAAATAAATATTGTTCCTTCGACAGTTCGATTTGATGGCTCTATGGAGAACTAATTTTTCTACTTTCCCTCGTTAAGAAAAAATTGCCTTAATGAGGGAAGGTTTTCGTGTGCAGAGGCAAAAAGCTGCTGTATGCACTTCCAAATAATTTCTCGGCTGTGTTCATCCATAGAGAGGAGCGTCTTAATTACCTTTGCAGGATGCTTAGCCCATTTGACCGAGAGTTCAGAAAGGGTTTGAGCTCCGGAATCTTCAAGAATAGTATACAAAGACTCAACAAATTGAGCTCGTTGAGTTGCATCTATTTTTTCAAACCAGTGGCGAACAGTTTTATCAAAAAAGAGGCTTGCTTCATCTAGTGTTTCAGTTCGTACAATGCTAGTTCCCAAAACTTCCCACGAGAAAGGATCGTGCTGTTTAATTGCATCTCCTTTGCTTTTTACTACTTGCAGATCGTTGTTATGCTCAAGTAGAAGCCCAAAAACAGAGTTCTGAGGAGTAAAAGCAGTTAATCTGTTTTGAACTGCTTTGAATTCTGCTGTTTCTGTAAGTCCTTTTACAAAGCCCGGTCCGTCATTGTTATAAATTTCTACAATACGGTTTTGTATACGTTTTCCACAAAAAACTGCGGCATAGACGGCAAGGTTTCCTCCCTTTGAGTGTCCGGCAATTCGAATTTTCCCTCGAAGGGTTTGAGCGGCACGATTAATATAAGCAAGAGCTTCAGTTTGTGCAGGAACAGGCATTTGGAACATCATATTAAAATCTTCTTTCCAACCAATAAGACTGTCATCTGTTCCACGATACACTACCAAAAAAGAATCTTTTTCGAGCATAATGGTAAGGGCCGCAAATTGTTTTTCAGTATCTGTATCAAGTTTGTTATCAAATCCACAGAGCCTCATTTGTGCGTATCGTGGGCATTTTGACATAGCTTGAAAGAGTTCTAACAGAGCTGAGTTTATAAATAATCCCGTTTGAGAGCGTGTTTCAAAATCTTTTGATGCAAAGAATGCTGCTGCAGCATCTGCAATAGAGATTCCGTTTTTTGTATGTTCAGAGGGTACAATCCCTTCAAGCTTTAAATAGGTAAATTCTGAAAAAAT
>CAYJNB010000476.1:0-1182 GCA_964371205.1 uncultured Treponemataceae bacterium | reverse complement strand
TTTTCTCAAAAAAGCATTACCAGCACCATCGTCAAAAAGAACGGGTGCATATTCATCTTCAATGTTTATAGTAGCACTTGTATATATTCTCGTCCAACCTGTACTTGTTGTTCTTTGGTACACATAAAAAGTCTTTTCGTCTTCTTCAAACTCACTTCCATCAAAGGTGAGAGCATATAAATTAGCTCCACCAACGGCAAGCGCAACTGTAAAACCTGGGGTTGAGCCATAGTCACTCCAACTTACTTGAGCAGCAGGAGAGGATTTAGCATGTATTGTTCCATTTGTAGCAAGTAGCTTTCCATCAAATTCTACCATTGAATACACAACATTGTAGATTGTAGGGTCTTTTAGCTTTATTTCTTGATCAATGGCATAAAAAATAACATCTTGCGCACAGCTTACCAAGGTAAACATAAAAGTTAAAGCTATTAAAAATAGTCGTGATATGTTTTTCATTCTAATCCTCATTTACTAAAAGTGATACCGAGCACTAAGCCCAACATCCATAATAACACCAGTGTAGTTATAGCGATCTTCTTCATATCGTTGTGGCAATATAAAAAGCCCTGTGTTAATGCCTGCTGACCATGATGGATTTATACGGTAAAAAAAGCCTAACTCTGGTTTTACTACAAAGCCAAAGTAACTTCTGTCTGCGTAAGCTTGAAAAGCCCCACCTAATCCAACAGAAACAGGAATTTCGAAACGCCAAATATAAAAGTGAGCTGTCGGACGTAACATAAATGGTAAGTAGTAGAATACGTTCCCCCCAATTGTTGCAGAAGAACAAAAACCAAGTGTTCCCCCTAAGCTAAACCACTTTGAAAAATGAAAGTTATACGATAAAGCTCCGCTACCACCAACAAAAAGCTGACTAATTTCTGGCTTGAACGGGATAATCGCCATACCACCAATTTGAATCGAGTTATCGCCAAACTGATTTACCGTAATAGGATCTTCCACCACTTCAATTGGCTCTTCAATAATCTCTACTTCAGGATTTTGTTCTGCCTCAGATTCAGTTTGTGCAAAAGCAAGACAACCAAAACAAAATAACATAATCATAAAAAAAGCAAATTGCTTCATAATAATTCCTTTTATATTCTCTATAGTAATAGAAAAAAAATCAAAAATACGTTATGGTAAATATACCGCATATTTGGTGTAAAATGCAATACA
>CAYJNB010000475.1:0-1187 GCA_964371205.1 uncultured Treponemataceae bacterium | reverse complement strand
TTTTGCGGCTTTTTCCAAATCTAGCAGAGTTTTCTGTGGGTCTTTTTGGCGTGCAAGGAAGATCATTGCGGCAATAATATAGGGCTTAAATCCTGCTTCTTTGTACAGTGGTACACGGTAGCGGTCAAATACGCTTGCGGCAACTTCGCCTTCTTTACAGCTTACGCCGGTTATGTCGGCTGGTAGGCAGTGCATGTAAAGAGCTTTGCCATCTTTTGTAAGCTTCATTTTTTCTTCGGTGCATTCCCAGTCTTTGTGTTTGGCGTTTTCTGCAAGCAGTTCTTTTTCGAGCGCCTTAATGCCGTCTTGGTCGTTTTCTGCATAGAGGTTTGTGCGTTTTTCCATAGCACTGAATGATGCCCAGCTCTTAGGATACACAAAGTCTGCATCTTTGAATGCTTCGTCCATGCTGTTTGTTTTGGTAAATTTTCCACCTGATTCTTTTGCGTTTTTCTCTGCAACTTCGATTACTTCGGGCATTAGGTCGTAGCCTTCTGGGTGAGCAAGTGTTACGTCCATACCAAAGCGTGTCATAAGCCCAATAATTCCCTGAGGTACAGAAAGTGGTTTTCCGTAAGATGGTGAATATGCCCATGTCATGGCAATTTTTTTGCCTTTAAGGTTTTCGATTCCGCCTGCTTCGTGAATAAGGTGAAGCATATCTGCCATACTTTGGGTTGGGTGGTCAATATCGCATTGCAGGTTTACCAGTGTTGGGCGTTGCTCAAGATTGCCGTCTTTGTGTCCGTCTTGCACAGCTTGAGATACTTCTTGCATGTAGGTATGCCCTTTTCCTATGTACATGTCGTCTCGAATACCAATAACGTCTGCCATAAAAGAAATCATGTTTGCTGTTTCGCGCACTGTCTCGCCATGTGCAATTTGGCTTTTGCCCTCGTCCAAGTCTTGAACGGTTAACCCGAGTAGATTACAAGCCGAAGCAAAACTAAATCTGGTGCGAGTTGAGTTATCTCTAAAGTTAGAAATAGCTAAGCCTGAATCAAATACCTTTGCAGAAATGTTGTTCTCTCTCATGTATCTGAGTGCATCGGCTACAACAAAAACAGCCTCTAGTTCTTCCGGTGTTTTGTCCCAAGTTAAGAAAAAGTCATCTTCGAACATGTCTTTGATGTTTAACTTATCCAATTTGTCTGTAAATTTTTTAACACTCATGTTTTACTCCTTAG
>CAYJNB010000474.1:0-1196 GCA_964371205.1 uncultured Treponemataceae bacterium | reverse complement strand
TTCACAAGAATTTTACAATAGCTTTACTCCTCTATAACAGAAAATAATTGACGTATATCAATTCCTCGGTTACCATGTTTAAATAGTACAACACGAATAAGGAGTGTATGAATGAAAAAATTGAATCTTTTTATCCTTTTAGGAATGATGGTTGCTAGTCTTGCATTTGCAGGTGGTAACAAAGAAGCAGCTTCGGGCGAAAAAGAAGCAGATATGTCTTTTTTTGCGAGTATTACAGCAGTAGAGCCAATTGTAGCAGCTTATGGTGAAGAAAACGGTGTTAATGCAACATATACACGTCTTTCGACTTCAAGCTTTGTTTCTACAATTTTAACTGAGCATCAAGCAGGTAAGTTAAGTGCAGATGTTATCCAAGCTCCTGTTCCAATTCTTCAAATCTTAAAAGAAAATGGTGTAATAGAAAACTATACTTCTCCAGCAGCTAAAGATTATCCAGACTGGACAAAAGACGACGGAATTCAACTTTTTGGTATTGAAGCAGTTGCTCTTATTTATAATACAGATTTAGTTTCTGCAGAAGAAGCTCCTAAAACATATCAAGAACTTACTGATCCAAAATGGAACAATAAAATTGTAATGTCTGATCCTTCAAACCATGCAACAACTATTTCTTGGTTAGTTGGTCTTAAAGAAAATGTATTTGCAACAGAAGCAGAATGGGAAGCTTTCTTAAAAGGTCTTGCTGCAAATAACCCAATGTTTGTAAAATCGTTTGGTTCAACTCCAGGGCCTCTCGAAACAGGCGAAAAAGCAATTGGTATTTCACTTCCAAAATACATTGTAACAAAGGCTCCAGCTCCACTTGACTGGGCACGTGTTAGCCAACCATTAATGGGTTCTGCTCGTGGTATTGCAATCGCAGCAAAAGCAACAAATCCAACAAATGCAAAGTCTTTCTTAGATTACTGGCTATCAGCAAATACTATGGGTACACTTGCTTCAGATGTAGGCGAGTACGTTTTAACACCAGGCGTGTATCCGCCAATCAATGGAATGGAAGATGCTGAAGTTATTGCAATTAGAGAACTTTCAGATGATGAAATCGAAATGTACGGAGAAAAATTTAAAGAAATCTTCTTTTAATTAAAGCTCTACGATAGAACCCTGCAGAAATTCTCTGCGGGGTCTTTTTTTATTTATAAAAGGTGATACAATAACTATATGGAAATTAAAAT
>CAYJNB010000473.1:0-1203 GCA_964371205.1 uncultured Treponemataceae bacterium | reverse complement strand
ATGCCAGAAATTTTCTCTATTTGCGATAGATATACTGTTTTACGTGATGGTACCTTTATTGAAAGCGGCTTAATAGCAGATATAGACGAAACAAAGGCTACTGAGCTTTTAATTGGGCGCACTTTTGTAAGTACAAATCTTAAAGATGGGCTTCCAAACTATATTGAAGATACCACATACTTAAAAGTAGAAAGCCTTTGTGGCGACGATTATCATGATGTTTCTTTTGAGGTAAAAAAAGGAGAAATCCTTGTAATTACCGGACTTCAAGGCTCAGGCTCTGCAGACCTTGCAATGGGTCTTTTTTCTGCAAACCCTGTAAAGAGCGGCTCAATAAGTACAAAAAATGGGGAATTAAAAGTTAAACACTTAAGCGATGTAATGAAAAGCGGTATTGCTATGATTCCACGAAACAGAAAAGAACGCGGAATTGTCTCTGACCTTTCAATTCGCAATAATCACTCTCTTGCTTTTTATACAGCAAAACACACAAACCTCTTTGTTTCGCAAAAAGAGGAACGTGAGCGCTTTGAAAAAAATCGCTCAGCTATGAGCATAAAAGCAGCATCTGACTTAAACTTAATTACCTCTCTTTCTGGCGGGAATCAACAAAAGGTCATAGTTGGTAAATGGCTAAACATCGATGCAGATGTATATCTAATGGATAACCCGACTCAAGGTGTTGATGTTGGAGCAAAATTTGAAATTTATAAACTTATTCACGACCTTGCATCAAAGGGAAAAGCAATAATTGTTTTTAGCAACGAATTTCCGGAAATTTTTCAACTTGCGGATCGCACCCTTGTGTTATACAAAGGACGCGTAAATGGAATTATTAACAGAGACCAATTAACCGAGGAACGCGTTATGGCGCTTAGTACCGGTAGTAAACAGGAGACAGCATAATGAACTTATTACATTTTTCTTTAAAAGACCAAAAATTATCTTGGCATACCATTACTTCACATTATGGGCACTGGTTAAGTTTTTTACTACTTCTTGTAGTTGCAACAATAATCAATCCATCATTTTTAGCTTGGAGTAATATTTCGAATCTTTTTATACAAGGTGCAATTATTGGTATTTGCGCAATGGGAATGAGTTTAATCATTTCTGCAGGGATGATTGACCTATCGGTTGGTTCAACAGTTGCAATTGTAGCAGGATTAGGCGTTACCGTTCTTAATTCAACAGAAAGCATTG
>CAYJNB010000472.1:0-1207 GCA_964371205.1 uncultured Treponemataceae bacterium | reverse complement strand
TGTAACAGTTAAAAGCAAACTAATCGTTACTAATCAAACACCACTCTTTTCTTGATCTCGATAAGTTCGGGGCGGTACTCAAAGTGCATGGTGTCGTAAAAGGGCCATGTTCCACCCCAAATAAAGCCTTCGTCCTCGAACACTTGCACCACTTCGACAGGAGGAGTCCATAACTCTTCTTGAGGAACGTTCATCCAGTCATCGTTAAAGTCTCTAATCCATGCCCAATACATGGCTTTTCTGTGCCAGTTTATAGGCAAAACATCTATAGCTAAACCATAACTATGATTACTTCGTCTATTCGTGCCTGCAATTACGCGCCAATTGTAACCACTGGTGCTGTCAAGTTTATCGAGAAAATCAGCTACATCTGCATTTGTTTGTGCAATTTCTTTTACTCGTTCATCAATACGCTTTACAGCAGGCACAATGTCTTCGTGCACACTCAGCCGATAATTAAACAGGTATGTTTTTACAATATGTTTTTCAGTTGTAATTCTATCATCTACTTGAAATAAGGCATTCAAAAGTCCGGGGTCTTGAGGAAGAGCAGGTGTTGCGCGAGACTCTCGACTACCATAATTTTTTAGCCGCTCTATTGTTTCGGCTGTGTATGTAGAAGGATCGCGTGGAGTTCCTCGATACGGGTACACTTGATAAGTGCGAAACTGCTCCCAGTCTTGAATTTTTTCTGCAGGGAGCATGCGTCCATTGGCCCAGTAGAACACTCTTCCATCGTTCATCTCGATGCCCCATTCGCCATCTTCAAATACAGTAGCCTTGATTTTATCGGGGTATCCAGCTAGATACGATTCCATAATTATATCTGGACGTGAGCGTAAATCTGCTGCTGCAACTGTTTCTGGCAAGACACTTGTTGATTCAGTTTGAGCCTCAATTATTAGAGAGTTTTTTTCTTTATCTTCAGTTCCATTTCCAAAAGTATATAGACTAGCAATACAAAGAAGTATAGTAGAAAAAACAAGTGAGAGATTTCTTCTTTTAGATAACACAATAAGTCCTTAACAATTCACTAGATTTGAAACTTGCCCATTTCTGAAATAACACCTTTTACACTTTCGGTATTCTTCTCAGTTGCTGAAATGGATTTTTGCACCTTTTCGCGAATTTGCATAGTTTCAGTTTCCATAATTGACGTATGGCGAGAAATTGCACTACCAATCGAAACAAGGCGATGCATTTCGTC
>CAYJNB010000471.1:0-1209 GCA_964371205.1 uncultured Treponemataceae bacterium | reverse complement strand
TTATAAGAGTACTTTCGGGATGGATTTTTTGCTCTGTTAGAATCTCTAAAAGTTCCACAATTCTATGGGGATTTTTATTTTTCTTAAAAATAGAAAAAAGTTCTTCGTCTTCATCAAAGTTTAGGTATACATAGTTTTTATAATGAGTCTTTCCAAACTCTTTTAGAACCCATGTTTTTCCAACTTGACGAGCTCCTTTAACAATTAAAGGTTTTCTATCGGAGTCGCTTTTCCATTCCAGTAACTTTTTAATTACTTTACGTTGCATGTATATATTTTACACATTTTTCCGCGAAAATTCAATAAAAATTACACATTTTTCCGTATTTTTTAGCCTTGTTTTACACATAATTCCGAAAACTTGGCCTTATATCTAGGCAAACTTCACACCCTATAAGGCATTCAAGCCCCTAAAATCCCAGAATTTCTTGTCGGTGTTTGAGACCGAGCTCTTGCACAGCTTCTGTAATGGAAAGGGACGGGTTTTTGCTCATAAAGTCGCGCAGGTCGATAGAAAAGCGGTTCATAGAAAAGTGTTGAAAAACGAGCAGGCTGTTTTTTGCTCGGTTGCCTGAAGGTAGCTTTTGGTATTGGCTAGAGAGCGTTTCTTTGTATACTTTGAACAGGCCTTTTGTGCCGAGCTCGCCGTAGCCAACGAGCCAAAGTGCGCAGTCTAGGTCGTTGTGTAATTGGGCAATGTGTTCTGCACACCAGATTTGACTTTCTTCATATATACGGTGAATTGCGGGACTTGCATTTTTGAGAATGTAAGACAGCTCTTTTGTTTTTGCAGAATGAATGGGTGTTTTATTAAAGATTATAACGTTTTTTCTAAAATCTACGCCAAAGATTGGATTTCGCTTAAAAAAGCCATCGGCTAGTTTTCCGGCTTGTCCTACAAGGTAGCGGCGGTTGATTGCAAGTTGCTCGTTTTTGCCGGGATTGTCTCCAATTACAATCAGTTTTATGTCATCATCTTGCGTAATTTCGTCGAGGGTCTCATTGTATACCACAGGTGTTTCCACCGGATATTCAGGCGTGCCATCTAAGCGTGCGGCTTCAATCTGGAGGGGAATAAGTTCTTCTCCAATTTCTTCGAGCCATAAGGCAACCATCTTTTTATATTCATCTCGGAATGAGCAAATGGCATTCCATTGTTTTTCTGTCATGTGCTCAGTATAGCAAAAAATCAGAATAAAAACTATAATG
>CAYJNB010000470.1:0-1224 GCA_964371205.1 uncultured Treponemataceae bacterium | reverse complement strand
TAAAGCGCTCTATTTTACTCGATTCAAAAGCCGATTTGCTTATCTATGGCATGGGCGAAAAACCACTTGCAGAAATTGCAGAAAGGCTCAACAATGGTGAAGAACTCAAGAACATTCGCGGCGTTCGCGGTACTTGTTGGCGTACCGGAAAGAAAGATGAACTTCCGAACGATGCCATATTTTTACCAAGCTTTGCAGAGCTTTCTAAAAACACCGATGAATCAAAAACGATGTTTGCAAAGTCTTTTGTTTTACAAGAGCAAAACACCGATGCTCTCAACGCAGATATTTTAATAGAACAAAGTGAAGAGCGCTATGTAGTGCAAGAAAAGCCGAGTTTTCCCTTAAGTCAAGAAGAATTTGACCGCGTTATGGAACTACCTTTTACGAGACGCTGGCACCCTATCTACGATGAGCTAGCAGAAAACGGCAAGAACGGCATTCCCGCTCTAGAGGAAGTACTCTTTTCTCTTACCAGTTGTCGTGGTTGTTTTGGCTCGTGCTCATTTTGTGCAATTACCTTTCATCAGGGAAGACGATTACAGGCCCGCTCACACGAGTCCCTTGAGAGAGAAGCTCGGCAATTAACAAATCATCCTTCTTTTAAGGGCTACATTCACGATGTAGGTGGACCAACCGCAAACTTTCGACAAGACGCATGCGAAAAGCAAGCAAAACACGGAGCTTGTAAAAACCGGCAATGCCTCGACACAGAGCCGTGCGAGCATCTTGTTGCAAACCATTCAGATTATTTACAGCTTTTAGAGCGACTAAGGAAACTACCAAATATAAAAAAAGTTTTTGTACGCAGCGGAATTCGCTTTGATTATGTAAACGCAGATAAGAAGCATGGAGATGCGTTTTTAAAGCAACTGTGCGAGTACCATGTTTCGGGTCAATTGCGTACCGCTCCGGAACATGTGAGCAACCGCATCTTGGGCTATATGAGAAAAAGTACTCATAAAGAATATGAGCAATTTTCGAACAATTTTATACGCATAAATAAACAACTGCAAAAAAAACAGTTTATTGTACCCTACTACATTGCCTCTCATCCGGGCGCAACTGTCGAGGATGCTATAGAAACCGCGCTCTATCTTAAAAAGACTCACTTTATACCCGATCAAGTACAAGATTTTTACCCTACTCCAGGTAGTCTTGCTACATGCATGTACTACACGGAACTGAATCCACACACAGGAGAGAAACTTTTTGTTGCCAAAG
>CAYJNB010000469.1:0-1232 GCA_964371205.1 uncultured Treponemataceae bacterium | reverse complement strand
TGGAGAGTTGGGGTATTATTTTTGTAGAACCTTTTTTTGGAGGCTTGCAATGATTTATCGCTCTCAGTATGTAGAAAAAATAATTCCCTATATAAATACTCCTTTTGTAAAAATTCTAACCGGTGTTCGGCGGTGCGGTAAAACAACCATCTTAAAAATGCTTATGGAAAAACTCCAGGCAGAAATGAATATTCCCCAAAATCGCATTGTGAATATTCGATACGATTCAATTGAATACGAAAATATAACCGCAAAAAAAATGTTTACCGATATAAAAGAAAAGCTTTCTACAGACGGCAAAACCTACCTCTTTCTTGACGAGGTGCAAGAAATTCCAAATTGGGAAAGAACAATAAACACGCTACTTGCAGATTACGATGTAGATATATATGTAACCGGATCAAACTCACGAATGATGTCTTCAGAAATTTCTACTTATTTAACAGGACGCTATATTTCTTTTCATATTTACACGCTTTCTTTTGCAGAATACTTAGAGTTCAAGAGCACATACACTCAAGTTGATAATCCACAAAACGAACTGGTTAACTACATAATGCGTGGGGGATTTCCTGCAACAGCACTACAAAACTACGAAACTGACGAAGTATATACTATTGTACGCGATATATACAGCGCAACCGTCTTTTCTGACATTGTACGCCGAAACCAAATTCGCAAAGTAGATTTACTTGAGCGCGTAATAAAATTTGCCTTTGATAATGTTGGAAACACCTTTTCTGCAAAATCCGTTTCTGACTATTTAAAATCCGAAAAACGACTTATAGATAACGAAACCGTTTATTCTTACCTAGATAAATTAACAAAAGCATACATTTTGCACCGTTGCCCACGGTATGACTTAAAAGGCAAAGAGCTTTTAAAAACACAAGAGAAATTTTATGTTGCAGATACTTCTCTTAAATATAGCGTGCTCGGTTATGACCCTAACACAGTGGCTGCCTGCCTCGAAAATATTGTGTACCTTGAACTGTGCAGAAGAGGTTATACCGTTTGTGTCGGAAAAACCCCTGACGGCGAAATTGACCTTGTAGCAACACGCCAAAACGAAAAACTCTACATACAAGTAACCCAAGAAATACACAGCGAATCAACCGAAAAACGCGAATACGATCGCCTACTGCAAATAACCGACAACTACCCAAAATACGTATTGCGAACGGACCCCTTTGCCCAAGGAAACCACATCGGCATAAAAACCATGCACGTTG
>CAYJNB010000468.1:0-1235 GCA_964371205.1 uncultured Treponemataceae bacterium | reverse complement strand
CCGTGCAATCAATTAAAACGGACTTAGACAAACTCGGCGTACCGGTACGGTTGTAGATATTAGCTTACTTCAGAAAGGCAACACTCAACATTATTCAGCAATGTAGCGCGCTCGACTGGTTGGTGTTTCGAACACGTCCACAGCATACAGCGGGGCGTTCGGTAAAAGCTCTTTTATCTTGCCAAAAATGTATTTTGCAATTCGTTCGGCGCTGGGGTTATGATTAAAAACAAGCTCGCCATTTTCTTCGAGTTCGTTCAAATGAGTGTGGTCGAGGCTCTTACACACCGAACGGAGCGCTTTTTTAAGCTCGCCAAAATCAATGAGCATGCCACCCTCGTCAAGTTCGGTGCCGCGAGCATGGGCAAAAACGCTATAATTGTGACCGTGCAAATTTTCGCACTTACCATGATAATCTTTTAAATAATGTGCGGCAGCAAAGTCCGCTTCTACTCTAACTTCAAACATCACCGTCAGTATATCTTGCAATTCTAGTTATTACAAGATAAAATCATACACATGAAAAAGAACTTAGCAGAATTATTAGAGCACGTAACAGTGCAAAACATAGAAGATTTTGGCAAGGATAGTAAGAGCTGCCTCATTCGCGGACTCGAATTTGATTCACGTGCCATAAAACAGGACTACCTCTTTTTTGCCCTACCCGGTGTGCATGTTCACGGAAATGACTATATTATAAAAGCAATTGAAAACGGAGCCGTTGCCGTCTTGCATGAAGGGAGTCTTCCCGAAGCTGCATTACAAAAAGCAAAAGAGTCTGGCGTTATTCTTATACAGGTTGAAAGCACACGTTTTGCCATGGCACCAATAGCCGACGCTTTTTACGATTCGCCTTCTGCAAAATTAGTAACCATTGGAGTTACCGGAACCGAGGGCAAAAGCACCACCGTTTCGTTTGTGTGGCAGCTACTCCGCCTTGCCGGTTACAAGACAGGTTTTATCTCTACCGTTGACTATTCGCTTGGCGGCGAAAGCGAGGCAAACCCCGAACATCAGACAACGCCCGAAGCGCCAATTATTCAGCAAAAATTACACACCATGCTCCAAAATGGCTGTGAGTTTGCGGTGGTAGAATCCTCATCGCACGGGCTTTCTACAAAGACAAACCGCCTTGGCAACATGCTCTTTGACGGCGCCGCCTTTATGAACGTTACCCATGAACACCTAGAATTCCACGGCACACACGAACAATACCGCGACGATAAGGCAAACCT
>CAYJNB010000467.1:806-1236 GCA_964371205.1 uncultured Treponemataceae bacterium | reverse complement strand
AAGTATGTATTGCCAGTTATTTTGTCTCTATTAATTCTTATATTTTCTATTTACTTACCTGCTACTTCTAAACTTGCAGCATATGAAAATACTGTAGAGTATGTTTTTTCCTCTGTATCTGATAGAGAAATTGATGTTGAGGCAATTAATGCTACTACGTCTTCCTATTTATTATCTTCAAAAATATTTGCTATTAAAACTTCTTATATGCATACACATGCTGTTTTAATTAATATGATTGGTTTTTCTGGCCCTGTAGTTGGAGTTTTTGGATACAATGCGGGAGGATATCCTGAGTTTATAGGTATTGCTGGAGTAGAAAACCCGCAAGTGGATCCAGCTCAATTTGGATTAACTGATCATTTAATCCATTTTTGGGCATTAAAAGTTAGCGAAATTTGTTCAAGGGTTATTTTAGAAAATGAAAAAT
>CAYJNB010000467.1:0-796 GCA_964371205.1 uncultured Treponemataceae bacterium | reverse complement strand
ATTATAATTTATTCTTTCTTATTACAGCTTCATTGTCTTTGTTTGTAACAGTTCCAGGTAAATTTGCTTATGGTTTAATTGCTGTTTTTTTAATGTTTTTTTTGGTAATTATTGATGTTGCTATTCAAGGAGCATATAGCAGATTAAAACTGCAATTAAACCCACAGTTATATGTAATTATTACTCTTGTAGCAATTACAGTTCTCTTTAAGCAATTATGTGGTATTTTCTTTCCTTTAATAGAATTAACTCTAAGTTTTGCATTTTATGTTGTTTGTTTTTCCTCCATAATGTTAGTAAAAGCCTTTATAAATGGGAAGAAGAATCTTTACACACAAGCAATCCTACAATTTAAAAAATTGTTTATTTTCACCTTATTTATGCTTTTAATATTTTTGATACGTGACTTTTTAGGTTACGGAACAATTACTTTACCAGTTCCGTATCAAGATGTGTTGTTTTCAATAAAGCCTATTCAAGCATTTAATGGCAATATATTTTGGTCAACAATACCCGGTTTATTTGCTATACTTTCAATTATTTTAATTTTGTATTTTTACTTGGTAAGAGGAGCATCTAATGAATAATATGTTGCACTTATTCTTATACTATTTTTGTTTTTCCTCTGTAGTTATAATGTATGGAGTCAGTTTAAAATATGTTGCAATAAATAGTAACTCTTTTTCTTATATTATTGCTCTAATACTTAGACTTGTAATTGTAATTACTATTGTAACTCCAATTTTACGTTTGTTTTTGTTAGTTCTACTCGCACCGTTACATCTTGTAGATTTAC
>CAYJNB010000466.1:0-1237 GCA_964371205.1 uncultured Treponemataceae bacterium | reverse complement strand
GATATAATGTACGATAAATATAAAATAACTAAACCAATTAGACTAATAGAATTGTTTAGCGGATATGGTTCTCAAGCATTGGCGCTAAAATATTTAGGGGTAGAATTTGAACATTGGAAAACTTGCGAATGGGCAATCAAAAGCATTCAAGCATACAAAGATATTCATTTTAATAGTGAATATTATGAAGAAGTAGATGATAAAGATTGGTTGGTTGAAAGGTTATTTGGTTTAGGAGTTTCAATTAATTATAATGAACCTGCAACTAAAGAACAATTAAAAAGAAAAAGTATTGCAGAACTTAACAATATACATTCTAATATTAAAATAAATAATAATATGGTTAATATTCAAAACACCAAAGGTAAATATCTAAAAATAGTTGATACTGATAAATACGAATATATAATAACTTATTCATTTCCCTGTCAAGATTTATCTATTGCAGGTAAAAAAAAAGGAATGGCAAACACAAACACTAGAAGTGGAATGTTATGGGAAATTGAAAGGATTCTAAAAGAATGCGAAAATAAACCCCAAATATTAATAATGGAAAATGTACCTGAAGTTATTGGAAAAGATAATATAGAACACTTTAATAAATGGCAAAACGAATTAGAACGAATGGGTTACAAAAATTACGTAGAAATACTGAATGCGATTGATTATGGAATACCTCAAACAAGGCGTAGAGCGTTTATGGTTAGTATTTTAGGTGATTATAGTTATCAATTCCCCACGAAATTAGATGTAGATATAAATTACAAAGAATTTTTAGAAAAAGAAATAGAAGAAAAATATTATTTAACTGACAATATGATAACTTACTTGTTAGCAGTAAATCAAAAAGAAAGTTCTTATGATAGATTAAACGTTTTTTTAAGAAATTTGAATCCTAAAAAGATGAAGATTATAATAATTGTTCTAAAAATCAAAGTAATTCAGGTTTATATCATCTTGCAGGAGATAGCATTGTCACAACTGTGTTGATGGGTATATTTGGAGAATTATTACAAATAGACTACAAACACAAAATAAAGGGCGTTTTAGAAGAAATGTTAGATTAAGGTACAACAACCCTACCAAACCTCAAAACGTTTGAAATACACACTCAAAACAAAAAAATAAAGGGTGTTTTAGTTTAAATAAATAAAAAAAAGACTAAATTAGTCTTTTTATTTGATTATAAGTTTTTGTCCCGGTTGTATTAAGTTAGGATTATCCCCTATAACTTTTT
>CAYJNB010000465.1:0-1252 GCA_964371205.1 uncultured Treponemataceae bacterium | reverse complement strand
TTGGATACTGGGCTTTAGAAGCTTGGGGTGGAGCAACATTCGATTCATGTATCCGATTCTTAAATGAAGATCCATGGCAAAGACTACGCGACTTAAAAAAAGCACTTCCTAACACAAAAATCATGATGCTTTTACGCGGACAAAACCTTTTAGGTTACCGACACTATGCAGACGACGTTGTAGATAAGTTCGTTGAAGCTGCAGCTAAAAATGGTGTTGACGTATTCCGTATTTTTGATGCATGTAACGATCCTCGTAACCTTGCACAAGCTACAAAAGCTGCAAAAAAAACTGGTAAACATGTTCAAATGACTATTTCTTATGCAACAACTCCTTTCCACACAAATGAATTGTATGCAGACTTAGCAAAACAATATGCAGAATTCGGTGCAGATTCAATCTGTATTAAAGATATGGCTGGTCTATTAAAACCATTTGATGCTTACGAATTAGTAAAAGCTATCAAAAAAGTAGTTGACCTACCAATTGAAATTCACTCACATGCTACAACAGGTCTTTCTGTTGCAACATTAACAAAAGCTGCAGAAGCAGGTGCTGAAATCCTAGATACAGCAATTTCTTCAATGGCTATGGGTACATCACACAGTCCAACTGAAACTTTGGTAGAAATCTTCAAAGGTACAGACATGGACACAGGTTTAGAAATTGATCCTTTATTAGAAATTGCTGCTTACTTCCGCGATGTTCGCAAAAAGTATGCTAAATTTGAATCAAGTTTCTTAGGTGCAGATACTCGTATCTTAGCATCACAAGTACCTGGTGGTATGCTTTCAAACCTTGAAAACCAACTTAAAGAACAAGGTGCATCAGACAAAATTGATGACGTTCTTAAAGAAATCCAAATTGTACAAAAAGACTGTGGATACATTCCACTTGTAACACCTACAAGTCAAATTGTTGGTACACAAGCTGTATTTAACGTATTATTCGGTCGTTATGCAAAACTTACTGGTGAAACATGTGACTTAGTAACAGGTCGCTATGGTGCAACTCCAGGTGAAGTTAACAAAGAACTACAAGAAAAAGCACTAAAACAAATGGGTTATGATGAAGTAATTACTTGTCGCCCAGCTGACTTAATTACTAACGAATGGGACAAAATGGTTGTAGAAGCTAAAGAAAACGGAGCAGACGGAAGTGTAGAAGATACTCTTACTTATGCAATGTTCCCAAAAGTTGCTCCTAAATTCTTTGCAGAAAGAGCAAATGGTCCTGTTAAATCAGAAAGTTT
>CAYJNB010000464.1:0-1282 GCA_964371205.1 uncultured Treponemataceae bacterium | reverse complement strand
ACCCAGAAACTATAGTTGTAGCTCAGGTTGCACCAGCAGTTAGAGCTGCTTGGGGAGAGCTTTTAGGCCTTTCAAATGATGAAGCAACAATTGGGAAAATTTTAGATTCTCTTAAGAAATTAGGAGTAGATCATGTATTTGATACAGTATTTACGGCTGACCTTACTATAATGGAAGAAGGAACAGAGTTTGTGAAAAGATTTACTTCTGGGGAATTAAAAGACAGACCGATGTTTACTTCATGTTGTCCTGGATGGGTAAGATTTATTAAGAGTCAATATCCTCATTTAGTAAAATATCTATCATCGGCTAAGTCTCCTCAGCAAATGTTCGGATCAGTAATGAAAACATATTTTGCTGAAAAATTAAATGTTCCACCAGAAAAAATCTTCACCCTATCAGTAATGCCATGTGTTGCTAAAAAAGGTGAAAGCGAAATGGAATTATTCTACGGTGAATTTGCAGGTAAAAATACAGATGTTGTAATCACTACTCGTGAACTAGTTAGAATGATAAAGACTGCATATATTGGTCCAGAAACTTTAGTGGACATTAAACCTGACAATGTTATGCAAGAAGGAACTGGGGCTGGAGTAATATTTGGAGCTACAGGTGGAGTAATGGAGGCAGCACTTCGTTCAGCTTATTTCTTAGTGAAGGGTGAAAATCCACCAGTTGAAGCATTTACAGCAGTTCGTAGTACAGGATTTAATGAAAATGATGGAATCATGGAAGCGAAATATAACATCGATGATATTGAGTTAAATGTTGCGGCTGTCAGTGGCTTAGGAAATACAAGAAAACTATTAGATGCAATTGAAAGAGGCGAAAAGAAATTTGACTTTGTAGAAGTAATGGCTTGCCCAGGAGGTTGCGTAGGCGGTGGTGGACAGCCAATCCACGATGGTAAAGAGTATGCTTTTGAAAGAGGAAAAGAATTATATAAACTAGATTCAAACTATGATATTAGATTCTCCCACGAAAACCCAGATATAGCTAAAATATATGAAGAGTTTTTCGGAGAGCCACTTTCCCATAAGGCACATGTGCTACTACACACAGAGCATGAGCTGGATAAATAAAACTATATAATTAATATGAAGAAAGAGCTGACACAATTTGTGTCAGCTTTTTCGTATGTATAAATCCAGCAAAGAGATAGAGGAAAGGCCGAAGTGAAGATTCTCAAGGAGAGTCAAATTGCAAAGGATTCCTAGTACTATAAAGATAGGCTCTATGTCAAATGTTGGGGTGGAGCTAAAAATCAAACAAATTCTGAAAT
>CAYJNB010000463.1:0-1293 GCA_964371205.1 uncultured Treponemataceae bacterium | reverse complement strand
AAAAATCACGGGGTAAAACGCTGGGATACCGTAACCATCTTTGGTCAGCTTGCAGATGCTACTCTTGATTCAAATGCAAACACTGCATGTGCAACAGCTAGCACACTTGCAGATACAGTAAACACCATTTCGTACGAAGTGTTAACATCAATTACTGAGCGGGTAGAGCGCGTAGTAGTTCAGGATGTGCAATAAGCTCCGAATCACCATGACAGAAAACGAAGAATTTTTAACAAAACAACTAATTACCTATCTCGGCAACAAGCGCTCTTTGCTCGGCTTTATTGGTTCTGCCTTACAAAAAGTACAACACCGAATCGGCAAAGAAAAGCTCGATATATTTGATGCTTTTAGTGGCTCGGGCATTACGTCGCGCTACTTTAAACAGTTTGCCAATACGCTCTATGTAAACGATATTGAATATTATGCACGTATTATTAACTCTTGTTATTTAGCAAATGCCGAACAGCTCGACATTACTGCCCTAAAAGTGCAACACAACTGGCTTTGTAATCAACTAGCAACGCAACCACTACAAAGGGGGTTGATTAGTACGCTGTATGCACCAAAAGATGATACCCGTATAAAAGAAGGTGAGCGAGTTTTTTATACCACACGTAATGCCGCCTACATCGATACAGCTCGAGCATTAATTGAGCAGATACCACAGGAGCAAAAGCAGTTTTTTTTAGCGCCGCTTTTGGCAAAAGCCTCGGTGCACGCAAATACTTCTGGTGTTTTTAAGGGCTTTTACAAAAACCCCGAAACAAATCTTGGTCAATTCGGCGGCAAAAATCGTGATGCTTTAGAACGTATAACAGGCAATATAGAACTACCGTTTCCGCTGTTCAGTTCATTTTCGTGCAAAACGCACATCCTCTCTCAAGATGCAAACGAGGCTGCAAAGAACATTCCGCTTGTTGATGTGGCATACCTCGATCCGCCGTACAATCAGCATCCCTATGGTTCAAATTATTTTATGCTCAATGTAATTGCAAAAAACGAACAAAGCGCATCAATGAGTCGTGTTTCGGGTATTCCTACAAACTGGAACCGCTCTGCATACAATAGTGCAAAAACCGCGTATGAGACGCTACAAGATTTGGTAAGCTCAGTACAGGCTCGTTTTGTACTCATTTCGTTCAATTCAGACGGATTCATTAAACGAAACGATATGGAAAACATGCTGAACAAAATTGGCAATCTCGAAACGCTCGAAACACAATACAATACCTTTCGTGGCAGTCGCAACCTAAGAAACCGCGACATACATGTAAAAGAGTTTTTATATAT
>CAYJNB010000462.1:0-1294 GCA_964371205.1 uncultured Treponemataceae bacterium | reverse complement strand
AGGCATAAAACCCTATATCGACGCTGCATATAAAGAGTTTAAGAGCTAGTTAGTAGGTAATTAAAAAAAGTATAACATGACAGTAAATATTGCGGTAATAAAATCGTCTTAACCTATATCATAACGCTTATCTGAACGTAAGAGGTCTTTAAAATCTTCTGTTTTCATTGGTTTTTCAAAGAAATATCCTTGTGCATAATCACAATTGAGCTCTTTAAGCCATTTTACTTGTTCAATAGTCTCAACCCCTTCGCTTACAACTTTCATGTTAAGGCGTTTTGCCATTTTTATAACGGTATCAACAACTATCCCACCGCGATTATCAGCTATATTATCTTCTAAAAATGCTTTATCGAGTTTAATTGTATCTGCTTCTATTGAGTTTAATCTATTTAAAGAAGACTCGCCTGCTCCAAAGTCGTCAATTGACAAATGCATTCCAAAGTCTCTTACTTGGCGCGCTTTTTCTACTAGTATTCGCTGATCAAGCGTTACAGCACTCTCAGTAATTTCTAGTTCCAGTTTCTTTGGTGATACACCATATTTATCCATAATAGCAAAATACTCAGAAGGGAATTTATCGTCAAACAGGGTAATGGTAGAAACATTTACAGAAATGAGAGGAATAGCATATTGCTTTTCATTTTGAATTATAAATTTACACACTTCTTCAAAAACATATATGTCAAGATTTACCACAAATCCATTCGATTCAAATATTCTAATAAAAACATCTGGTGTACTAACCATAGTATTATCAATGTCGAACCAGCGCACCAAGGCTTCTGCTCCAATAATCTGTAGACTCTCAAACGCCACTTTTGGTTGATAGAAAACTTTAAATTCATTATTAAATAAAGCGTCTTTCATCCTATGTACAATACTCGTTTTTAACTTAATTTCTCTTTCAATTTCTTCATCATAGTCGATATAGGTAAAGTTATATTTATTTTTCCCTTTTAAATGCGCTGCTATAGCATGGTCGATAATATCGTCAATGGCAAGACTTGTATCTAGAATGGTATAAATTCCAACAGATAGACTAAAGTAGTATTTGTCTCCCATTACTGATCTAATAGCTGCACTTACCGGATTTTCGCAAATACTTGAGATGTTTCCACCTTCACCTATTCTATGAAAAATTACAAATTGGTCAGCAATAATTCTACTTACTAATGTATTTGTACCCTTATATATACTCTTAAGCGCGTTTGCAACAGCTTTTATAACTAAATCACCCTTACTTTTACTATAAATTGCATTAATTGTTCGAAAACTATCTATATCAAAAACA
>CAYJNB010000461.1:0-1294 GCA_964371205.1 uncultured Treponemataceae bacterium | reverse complement strand
TGATGTTAAGGTGCCATTAAAAATGGTATTTACTGTTGCAGAGAGCGAAAACTATGTACGCGGTGATACTGTATCGGGAGCAACAAAACCAATTGTAACAGAAACAGGTTTAACTGTTCGTGTTCCACTGTTTATTAAACAAGACGAAAAAATCTTGGTTAACACAGAGTCAAACGACTACGTAGAACGTATAAACAAATAAGCTAAAAAAAAAGACGGAAATTATTTTCCGTCTTTTTTTATGGGCGGTACGAGATTCGAACTTGTGACCCCTAGCGTGTCGAGCTAGTACTCTAACCAGCTGAGCTAACCGCCCATAGTTTGACTATAGTAGCAAAAAATAGCTTTTTAGTCAAGAAAAGAGTTGACAGATAAAGATTGATGATACAAACTAATAAATAGAGATTAGTTATGCGATTATTAGTATTTTGTGATTCTCCAGAATTATTATTTAATATCGGTTTTTGTGCCGAGCAATTACAACTAGAAACCTATAAAGCTACAAGCCTCGATGAATGCCATAACCTAGTAACTACCATAACATTTGATATATTCATAGTAGATAGAAGCATTATTGGTCTAGGAAAATTCTCAATTGAAGATCATATTAAGAGACTTGGGTACAACTGTCCTGTTCTAGTATTTAACGATAATAAAAACGACACATTGTTGGAATATTGGCTTAGTAAATTTAACTCTCCAGAATACGAAATATACATACGCGCATTTGAAGAAGCTATTATGTGTCACCCAGCAGACTTAATAAATTCATACACTACCTCGAATAAAAATAAAAATATAACCGGTAGATGTCGAATTATTTTTTCTGCACTTGTACAAAAAGCAAATGCAGCACTTTCCTTAGATGAAATTATGTTATTCTTACAAAAAGATAATTTACATATAAAAAAAGACGTACTGTATACGTACGTCTCTAAACTTAGAACAATTTGCTCTATGTGTAGCAAAAATATTAACATAAAAATGCTAAATAAATGCTATATTTTTAGTATTTCGGGTTTATTCAAAAATGAAGAAACCCATAATACAATTATTTAATTACAGAGCCAATTCTTTCAAGAACCTTTTTACGATCTAATGGTTTTACAATATAGTTTTTTGCTCCAAGCAATAATGCTTTTTTAACTAATTCTTCTTTTCCAAGAGCACTAATCATAACAACCTTTGCGTTTTTATCAAAAGCCATAATTTGCTCTAAGGCTGTAATACCATCCATACGTGGCATGGTAATATCCATAGTTACTAAATCTATATTAGGTGAAAGTTCTCTATA
>CAYJNB010000460.1:0-1300 GCA_964371205.1 uncultured Treponemataceae bacterium | reverse complement strand
GGGAAAATGCCAAACAAAAACTTCTCAGAGCAAATGGCAGTAAAATCGAGCTCCTCCCAATACATATGGTAACAACCGTATAAACGATTAGTGCAAATATGTGTTTGAAGCGCAAGGCTGATGTGCTTACAAGCCGTCAAACGATTTTCTTGCCATTTGCTCCTACAGTTTTTGCTTACTATTTACAATCTGAATCTGTGAATACAACTTTTTCCGTCTAAATAGTAACTATTCACAACCAATGTACATGTAAAATAAGTTGAATCGACAAGGAAAGATAGTTTAGAAGTCATTTGACGGCTTGTAAATATCCCAATTTTGACCTTCCAATACAGATTTGCATTAGTCTTAGATAGTAAACTATCATGCATATTGGGAGGAGCTTGACTTTGACAACTAGCTTTCCTTGTCGACTTTTGCTCTATTTGCTTCATTGGTTGTGAATAGTAACAGTTAGTTGTGCTTTGGGTGTTTTTTTTGTGCTGTCTTGTTTTCAAAACATGCTATTATATGATAAGATACTACACCTACGGAAGCGAGATAGAAAAATTACAGCTTCATAGTAAGTAATTAATAGAAGGAAATGTGTGAAAAACTTTATTTTACGACGAATAGCGCTTAGTGCATTGATTCTCTGGGGTGTATCGCTCATTATTTATACGATTATTAGACTCATGCCTGGAGATTATGTTACGCTAACCGTTGCAAGTAACCCGAACATTAGCACTGAGCAAATTGCTGCCCTTCGCGCCTTGTATGGCTTGGACACAAACATTTTGCAAGGCTACTTTAACTGGGCAGCACAAGCAATTCGCGGAGATTTAGGAGAATCGTTTGTATATAAACTCCCCGTAGCACAAGTTATTGCAAGCAAGATGTGGACATCTTTTGCTCTTGCGCTCAGTGCTTTTATTATTCAAGTGTTAATTGCTGTTCCGCTTGGTATTATTTCTGCAACAAAACAGTACTCTCGCTTTGACTATATTATTTCGACGCTTACTTTTATTGGCATTTCCCTTCCGTCGTTTTTCTTTGCAGCCCTCTTGCAAAAACTCTTTGCCATAGACTTACAGTGGTTTCCGCTCCAGGGCATGGTGAACGCCCGAGCCGATTACGAGGGAGTCTACCGCATTGCAGACATTGCCTACCACTTTGTGCTACCTGTTACCGTTTTTGTAGTTACCGGAATCGGCGGTTTAGTGCGCTACACCAGAACAAACATGCTAGAAGTGCTGAATGCCGACTATATTCGCACCGCACGTGCAAAGGGCTTAAGCGAAAAAACCGTTATTTATCGACA
>CAYJNB010000459.1:0-1301 GCA_964371205.1 uncultured Treponemataceae bacterium | reverse complement strand
GCAAATTTGCGAATATCGTCCCAAGCTTGCCAAGCAACGGCGCCATGTGGGTCAATTATATAGCCAGTTTTTGAGTAACAGTTTTTAATGGCTTGAGTTGTACCTTCGTCATCGAGCCAGTAAGAGGCAAAAAGACTTCGAATTTGCTCAAGAGAGTAGTAGTGTGCAATACGCTCATAGTTGCTTGGCGCACCTACGTCCATTGCATTAGAAAGTGTTGCTACCGATGGGCGAGCCTTGTATTCGCCGCTGGCAATCCAGTCTGGAATAGTTTTGTTTGCATTTGTTGCTGCAACAAAGCCGGCAATAGGAGCACCCATTTCGCGTGCAATAAGGCCAGAGGTAAGGTTACCAAAGTTTCCGCTTGGAACAGTCATAATTATTGCAGGGTTTTCAATTTTATTATCAATTTTACAACGTTCTTTTACTGCAAGAGAAGCGTATGTATAATAAAAACTTTGTGGTAAAAGGCGCGAAATGTTTATTGAGTTTGCAGAAGATAAACGGAACTTTTTGCGCAATTCTTCGTCTGTAAAGGCTGTTTTTACCAGTTTTTGACAATCATCAAATGTGCCTTCAACGCACAATGCTCGTACATTTCCAGTAAAAGTAGAAAGCTGCTTTTCTTGTAAAGGACTAATTTTTCCTTTAGGGTAGAGGATTGTTACATCAAGTCCAGGTACGTTATGAAAGGCACTTCCAACTGCACTTCCTGTATCGCCAGAGGTTGCAACTAAAATATGCAAGGGATCATTTTCGTCCTTATTAAAGTGCGACATAACACGAGCCATAAATCGAGCTCCAAAATCTTTAAAGGCACAAGTTGGTCCATGAAATAATTCTAATACATAGGTAATTTGATCGAGTGGCACCACCGGTGCATTAAACGGGTATGCATCTGAAATTATTGAAACCATAGCTTGTTCGGAGATTTCGTCTCCTATAAAGGGCTTAATTGTTTCTAAAGCAATATCTCTTAAAGATGGAACAGAAGATTTTGTTAGGAAATCTTTTGGTAATGACGGTAATGAGGTAGGTACATAGAGACCTCCAGTTGCACTATTCATGCCATCCATTACGGCAGTTTTAAATGAAGCTTCTACGCTCGAATCACGTGTATCGGTATAAATCATATTTCCAACTTTTTTTCTGGTATCCGCTAACAACTGTTTACGGTTTTATAATAAGGCACCTCTAAAAACTTCAGTTTTTAGAGGTACCGTAAAGTTTATTTGCGATGTTTATTATAGCTTGTTATAATGTATAAACACTATTAAAAACCATGAAGATGGAAACAAGCT
>CAYJNB010000458.1:0-1303 GCA_964371205.1 uncultured Treponemataceae bacterium | reverse complement strand
AAAAACGGTTTTATTCTTGATGGATTTCCACGAACAATCCCTCAAGCAGAAGCTTTAGAGAAAATTCAAGAACTTGATTGTGCAGTTAACTTTGAAATTCAAGATGAATTAGTAATAAAAAGACTTTCTGGCCGCAGAGTGTGCAAGTCTTGTGGGCAAAACTACCATGTAGATTTTTTAAAACCAGCTGTAGAAGGCATTTGCGATAAAGATGGTGGCGAATTATTCACACGTGAGGACGATAAAGCAGAGGCAATTGCACATCGTCTCGATGTGTATCGTGCACAAACTGCACCGCTCATCGATTTTTATCGAGAACGCAAATTACTTAAAGATATTGATAGTTCGCCGAATGTAGATAAAATCCTCGAAGAGTTTGAAAAAACATTCCCAAAGAACTAATTTTATAAAGCCATTCATTTTTAACAAAATAGAATTTGAACGAACATAAGGACAAAAGAATGAAAGCAAAGGAAATTTCGGACAATATTTTTGTTGTTCACGCGGATATAACAACTTCACCTTTATTCGAGGGTATTTGGTCAATTCCAAATGGTGTTACACTTAACTCCTATTTAGTAAAGGGAGATAAAATTGCACTTATAGATTTTGTTGAAGATTGGGAAGATGCTCCCGAAAAAGTAAAGAATCTTTTAGGGAGTGTTGGCGTTACTTTAGAAGATATTGATTATCTTATCTTAAATCACCTTGAGCCAGATCATACGGGCTTTATACAAGGATTTAGAGAAATTAATCCAAGGGCAGAAATTATTTCTACTGCCAAAGGTATTGATTTAGTAAAAAAATTCTTTAAGATTGAAGATAATTTACGTGTAGTAAAAACAGGAGATGAACTCGATTTAGGTAAAGGACTAGAGTTGCAATTTGTAGAAGTGCCAAATGTTCACTGGCCCGAAACAATGGTAACATACGAAAAATCGACTCAAACATTGTTTTCTTGCGATGCATTTGGATCTTACGGAAAGACAGAAGAGCGCATTTTTGATGATGAGTTTACAGCAGAAGAACACGAATTTTACGAGGCAGAAAGCCTTCGGTACTATTCGAACATAGTAGCGAGTTTTAGCACAGCAGTAAAAAATGCCATTGCAAAACTTGCTGATGTGCCAATTAAGGTAGTTGCACCGAGCCATGGTTTAGTATGGCGAAAAAATCCAACAGAGATAATTAACCGCTATGTAAAATATGCTGGTTATAATACTGGTGGAGAATTAGAAAAATCAGTGTGCGTTATTTGGGGTTCAATGTATGGAAGTACAAAAAAAGGTGTTTCTGCAGTAAT
>CAYJNB010000457.1:0-1326 GCA_964371205.1 uncultured Treponemataceae bacterium | reverse complement strand
GATACTCATATGCTTAAAAATATGGAGTGGGGAGCTATGGCATATTTATCACATTCAAGATATGGAATAGGTGAAGAAGTTAGAATAAATAATCATTCTACTTATACAACAGGTTGTGGAGCACTAACAGTAAATGCTAGTAGTTCATCTACATGTTCATTACAATATGGAACACAAACAGATAATAATTATCCACAATCAACAACAGGAAATATATCAGGAATATTCGATACATCTGGCGGTGCATATGAATACGTAATGGGTTACCATAACCAAAATCATACAACTAGTAGTGGTTTTGCATCAAGTTTCTTTACAAATACTAATAACTTAAAATATTTCGATACATATAGTTATGGTACTAGTTATAATGATTACGCTAGAGGAATGTATGGAGATGCAACTAAAGAAGTATCTGGGTGGTATGGAGACTCCGCCTCCTTTGTTATCTATGGTGATTCGTGGTTTTTTCGTGGCGGCAGCGCGAGTGCTTCGTCTGCTTCTGGTGTGTTTTCGTTTAGTCACAGCAACGGTACCGCTTACAGTTATTACAGCTCTCGCGCAGCCTTGGTTGCTTCCTAGTAATCCACGAAGTGGATTAGCACTTAATGTTGAACTAGGTTCAAGAGAAGAAATAGGAATATAAAAAATCATAGGATGAAAAGGTCCAAATCTTACACTAGAGAAAATAAGATTTGGACCAGGCAAACTTGGAAAATCAAAAAAATACAATAAGAAAAAGATACTAGATAACGAATAGGGTTCAATCGGTGTAAAGCGATTAAGTCCTATAAATTTAAACTTAGTATAAAAATTGATAAACATATTAAAACAAAAGTTGATAATTTATCAATTTTTTTATGCCTATATAACATATTATTGAAATTAAACTTTATTTTATGATAAAATGTACATGGAGGTTATTTATGGAAAAATATATACCTGATATGTATCAAAAAAGTATTTTTAACATCGATTTTGATGTTTTATATAAAGATGGAATTAAATGTTTATTAATAGATTTAGAAAATACAGTTGTACCAATGACTGTTAAAGAACCAACAAAAAAAGTAAAAGAATTATTTGATAGACTTAAAACAAGAGGTTTTAAAGTTATCATTTTTTCTAATGCTCCAAAAAGCAGAGTAAAGCCATTTAAAGTAGGATTAGATGTTGATTGTTGTGCTAATGCAAGAAAACCATTTAAAGGCAAGTATTTAGATATTATGAAAAAATACAACTTTAATAAATCACAAGTAGCTTGTATTGGGGACCAATTGTTTACAGATATAAAAGGTGGTAATAAAGTTGGAATTAAAACAATAC
>CAYJNB010000456.1:0-1332 GCA_964371205.1 uncultured Treponemataceae bacterium | reverse complement strand
CGTAGTCTATCTCTGGCAGTGCATTCAGCCTTTTTCCTTCTGCCTCAAATGCCTCCTGCTTGCTTTGACACTCTACTTTTCCTATTTCAGTGAGAGACAAATACTGCGGATGAAGTGCAAAAATGGAATTAGAGTTATACGGGTAAGAGTCTTGCCATGTTCCCGTCATAGTAGTATCGTTGATGGGGAGGATCTGTATCATTTTCTGCCCCGTATGTGCTGCCCAGTCCGCCATCTTCATCAAATCGCGAAAATCACCTATGCCCATGCTCTCTTTGCTGCGCAGGGAAAACAGAGGAATAGCAACGCCAGCACCTCGCCACTTGTTCATCTTGAATCTTGGAGCCGACAATTCCATATGAACAGCCTCCATCTCCTTGACTTCAAACGTCGGCAGCCTGCGATTGTATCCCTCTTCCCAAGATACTATTTCTCCGCTCATCTTATCTACAATCACAAACTTAAACTCACTTGTCACAAGCGAATGACTGGTGGAAAACGAAGGAGTAGACCACACGGGATATGCTGCATCGCTAAGCCTGATAGATTTCAGAACGTCCCACTGCCCCAGTTCACTGCTGCTTCCCACGAGCACAAGCTCCTGATGCGGCTGCACAGTTGGAGCCTCAACCGAAAGCATAAATTCGCCACGATTCAAGGCATTGGGCATGCGCGGAGAATCTCTTCGGAATAGCACGTCGGTAAATAATGAACTGTTGAAGGGTGCATCTGAAGCCTCTTCTTTACTTTTTTGCACGATGCGATTGATGAAAAATGGTTGCAGAGTCATGATCTTAGATTATTAGATGTTATAGTGTTGTGTTATTGTACATATTCAGTGCTGCAAATGTAATAAATCTATTCGCGAAGATACTCCGCAACCGACATGAAGTTGCGCTCTAGCAAGTACATGTTGTTTACCATAAAACGAAAGATATCGCCCCAGTGCGTGCGTCGATAAAAATCGAAATCAGTAGTCTCTACGTATATTCTCACCACCTCTTTGCCCGTTTCTCTTACGTAACAGATGTCCCACACCAGTGCATCGGGTTGAAAATCTCTTTCTATCTCGTCTTTATACCACGTCAAGCGTTCGAGCATCTCTAGGCGCAGGTCTTCACGCTTGTGATTCACCTCAATTGCTACTTGCACGCGGTTTCGCTTTAAGTCAAACTTTAGTTCCGTATGGCTCACCTTGGTGTTGTAGAGTGTCCATATTTTTTTTCTGTCCCTAAGCTCAGGCTGCACCTCACAAAATGCTGCAAAACTCTCCCAAAAATCTAGCTTCAAAGCCTTCAACTCGTCTTTACTATACATGCCTGTCGAATTTTT
>CAYJNB010000455.1:0-1334 GCA_964371205.1 uncultured Treponemataceae bacterium | reverse complement strand
CTATCAAAAACAGAGTTTTTAATTTTAAAACTTTTAATAGAAAATAAAAACACCGTTCTTTCACGCTCTGATATAATTGATACCGTTTGGGGCAAAGACCATTATGTAGAAGAAAATTCTGTAGATGTTTATATTCGTTATTTGAGAAGTAAAATAGACGAAAAAGCAGGAGAAGAATATATTTCAACTGTTAGAGGGATAGGATACACTGTCCGAGATTAAGAATGAGAAAAAGTATAGCATTTAAACTTTCAATTTCATTTTCTCTTTTAATTGCTATTCTTCTGGTAGCCTTTTCTACGATAACACTTTTTTTACTGCGAGGTACATTAAATGCTAAAAATGAAAATGAAATAATTGAAGCTGCTCTTTCTATTCAAAAGACGCTGCAAGATGAAAACAATGTTATTGCCCGTTTTGAAACTACGCTTGATATTCCTTGGTATGTGCTTTTTACGGTATACGAGAATTCAATTGAAACAAATGAGGCGACTATACTTTCAACAAATGATCCCTTATTTCCAATTTTACCTTTTACAAGCGGAAAACCTCTTTTTTATTCTGAACAGGATTACTTTTTAGATGGCGACTTAAACCTTTTATATTATACACTGGAATATGAAAACTTAATAATACAAACAGCAATCAATACAGATCTAGATACTCTTTCCTCGTTTTTAGATGTGGTACCTTTTGTGTTTGCCTTGCTTGCAGTTCCTGTATTACTTATTTCATTTTTACTCGCACGTTTTTTAGTTAAGCGCACATTAAAACCTGTTCTGCAAATGACAGAATCTGCAAAAAAAATAAGCTTTGAAAACTCTAAATCTTCTTTAGAATTGCGAGGTAGTGGGGATGAACTTGATAACTTAGCCCAAACATTTAATAATCTTTTTGAAACACTGCGAAAAGATTATTTTAGAGAAAAACAATTTACATCTGATGTTTCGCATGAACTAAAAACGCCACTTTCTGTAATTTTAGGCAATGCAAATTTACTTCGCCGTTGGGGAAAAAATGATGCAGTTCAATTGGATAAATCAATAGATGTAATAATTTCTGAAAGTCAGCACATTGAACAGATTATTACAAATCTGCTTCAATTATCAAAGCTAGAAAATACTTCTGCAAATATAGAAAAAAATGTAATTAATCTTTTTGATTTTTTAGAATCGCTTTTATTAGAAATTCAAGAATGGGCAAAAGAGACTATTGTAATTGATTGCGATGATTCAATAGAACTTGTAACAAATGAAGCAATGCTTCGCCAAGTTCTCATTATATTTATCTCAAATTCAATTAGGTATAGTAGCGAAAAAGTAGAAATTCAAATT
>CAYJNB010000454.1:0-1338 GCA_964371205.1 uncultured Treponemataceae bacterium | reverse complement strand
AAAGCAGAAGGACAGGAGGAAACAATGACTGTTGTAGAAAAATATCCACATTTACAAGAGGTCTACTCAAAACTGCAAGCAATGAGCAAAAAACAAGAGGACATTTATGAATACAACCTACGACTACGTGCCTACTACGATGAAGTTTCTGCCCTCAACGAAAAAGAACGTATCCTAGCCGCAGTAGAACAGGGAAAGAAAGAGCTAGAAAAAACTAGTACTGAACTTGAGAAAAAAACTGTTGAACTGGAAAAGAGCAAGGCTGAGTTTAGTCAAGCAAAACTCAACATGGCTAAAAAAGCCTTACAAGAGGGAATAGATAACGATACCGTTGCAAAAATTACCGGTCTAACCAAAGAACAAATAAAAGAACTCTAGGTAATCTATCGATTTTACATACTCGGTATACAAAACAACTCGTAAGGTTCTTGTCAGCTCTCTTAGTAAATATGTAACCAAAATAATAAATAAAAAAAATCGACCCACAAGCGTGAATCGACTTTCTTCAATTAGGTTTGCTTAGCAAAACTTATTTTGCTACAACCTTACACATTTCTACAACTTTGTTTGAGTATCCCCATTCATTGTCGTACCAAGAAACAACTTTTACGAAGTTTTCGTCAAGTTGGATTCCTGCTTCTGCATCGAAAATTGATGTACAAGATTCGTGGCGGAAGTCAGTTGAAACAACTTTGTCTTCTGTGTAAGCGAGAATTCCTTTGAGTTCGCCTTCTGAAGCTTCTTTCATAGCTGCTTTAATTGCATCGTAGCTAGCTGCTTTGTCGAGAACTACTGTTAAGTCAACAACAGAAACATCTGATGTAGGAACGCGGAAAGCCATACCGGTTAATTTTCCGTTTAATACAGGAAGAACCTTACCTACAGCTTTTGCAGCACCTGTTGATGATGGAATAATGTTTTCGAGAATACCACGTCCACCTCTCCAGTCTTTCATAGAAGGACCGTCAACTGTTTTTTGTGTTGCAGTTGCAGCGTGAACTGTTGTCATAAGACCTTTAACAATGCCGAACTTGTCGTTAAGAACTTTTGCTACCGGAGCAAGACAGTTTGTTGTACAAGATGCGTTAGAAATAATGTCTTGACCTGCATATTCTTTGTGGTTTACACCGTATACGAACATTGGAGTTGCATCTTTTGAAGGAGCTGACATAATAACTTTTTTAGCACCTGCAGTAATGTGTTTGCGTGCACCAGCGTCGTCAAGGAAGAGACCTGTTGATTCAACAACGATATCTGCTCCAACTTCGTTCCATTTAAGGTTAGCAGCATCTCTTTCTGCTGTTAAGCGGATTTTTTTACCGTTTACGATCATGTTGC
>CAYJNB010000453.1:0-1349 GCA_964371205.1 uncultured Treponemataceae bacterium | reverse complement strand
AGGAGAATGTATGGGAAAGACTATTGCGCAAAAAATATTCGATGCGCACGTAACTGATAAACCGTTTGAGGATACATGGGTTTTAAAACTCGACCGTGTATTTTGTCACGAAATTACAACGCCAACAGCGATTGTTGACTTACAAGATAAAAAATTGGATCGTGTTTTTGATCCTACTAAGATTAAAGCAGTAATTGACCACGTTACTCCTGCTAAGGATTCTAAGACAGCTTTACAAGGCAAGATTTTACGTGATTGGGCTTTTAAACATAAAATAAACGATTTTTTTGATATTGGCGAGAATGGTGTATGCCACGCTATTTTTCCGGAAAAAGGTTTTGTTCGCCCCGGTTATACAGTAATTATGGGAGATAGCCATACGTGTACCCATGGGGCATTTGGTGCTTTTGCTGCAGGTGTAGGAACTACCGACCTAGAAGTAGGTATACTCAAAGGTGTATGCGCATTTAAAGAGCCTAGAACACTTAAGTTTGAATTAAACGGAAAACTCGCAGATGGTGTGTATGCAAAAGACCTTATTTTGTTCATAATTGGGCAAATCGGAGTAAACGGTGCTACAAACTGTGTAATGGAGTTTACCGGTCCGGTAATTGACTCTATGTCTATGGAAGGGCGCATGACCCTTTGTAACATGGCAGTAGAAGCTGGTGGAACAAGTGGTATTTGTATGCCAGATACTGTTACTCTTGAATACTTGTGGGACTTTATTAAAGACGAATACGCTTCTAAAGATGAAGCCTTAGAAGCTTTTAAAAAATGGCACTCAGATTCAGATGCAAAATATGAAAAAGTGTATACATACGACGTATCAGACCTTGTACCTCTTTCTACTTATGGATATAAACCAGACTTGGTAAAACCAGTAGCTGAGCTTGCAGGAACTAAGGTGGACCAAGTCTATATTGGTTCTTGCACAAATGGTCGTATAGAAGACTTGCGCGCAGCAGCAGCGGTGCTTAAAAAAGCTCTTTCTGAGGGCAAAAAACTTGCAAAAGGTGTGCGTGGTATTGTAAGCCCTGCAACACCTGCAATTTATCGTCAAGCACTCAAAGAAGGCTTAATTGATACCTTTATGGAAATTGGCTTTTGTGTAACAAACCCAACCTGTGGGGCTTGTTTAGGTATGAGCAACGGTGTTCTGGCAGAAGGAGAGGTATGTGCTTCTACTACAAATCGTAACTTTAACGGCCGTATGGGTAAGGGTGGTATGGTTCACCTAATGAGCCCTGCAAGCGCTGCGGCATCTGCAATCGCCGGAACTATTACAAAGGCTTAAGGGGAAAACAATGAAACAATTTGGTGGAAAAGTATTATTTTTAGACCGTGCA
>CAYJNB010000452.1:0-1356 GCA_964371205.1 uncultured Treponemataceae bacterium | reverse complement strand
GAGGATTAAGTGCAAGTACTGGAAATAAAAGATATTCAAAGAGACGAAGTTCCTCTCTACTACCGAATGAAATATATTGGTGTTGCTGTAATTGAACTGCCTTTAAAAACTATTGAAACACACATTGATTTTGCAATTGAAACAAATCCGCTTGGTATTAAAACAATCGATGTTGAAATAGACAAAACAATTGAATATCCGCTTGTTCCCTTAGTAAAAGCCCTTAGGGCATTTATTATTAAACTTGACGATGAAGGGCATTTACTTGAAAACAATTAAGACTTTTTCGAGTGAAGAAACTATTGAGCTGGGTAAAAAAATCGGTTCTTTGCTAAAGCCTGGCGATGTTATAGCCTTAGAAGGAACTTTAGCAGCAGGTAAAACAACATTTACTAAAGGAATTGCGCAAGCTCTTTTAATTGACGAAGCAATTACAAGTCCCACTTTTACCGTTATTTCTGAATACGAGGGTAAGATGCCTCTGTTTCACTTTGACACGTACAGACTTGCCGATGTAGATGACTTTATTAATCTTGGCATAGATGATATGCTCTACGGCGATGGCGTTTGTGTTATTGAATGGAGCGAAAAGGTAAAAGATGAGTTACCAAAAAACACCATAACAATAAAACTAACTGCTCAAGACGATGGCAGTCGTATTATTACGATTGCAAATTGGCCATACGGAGAATTAGATTGAACGTTTTAGCAATAGATACATCTGCACTTTGTATTTCGTTTACTGCATGTAAGGGAGATAATATTGCAACACATACTACTTCGACTCGAAAACAATCCGAAGTAATCTTAGAGTGTATACAAACAGTACTTACTCAAGTTTCTCTTGAGCCAAAAGACTTAAACTTTACCGCTCTTGCAAGCGGACCAGGCTCTTTTACCGGTTTACGCCTAGCGTACGCTACATTAAAGGCGCTTGAGGTTGCACACAATATACCAATATACGGAGTGCCAACACTTGCTGCTATTGCACACCCTTATTTACAAGGCGAAAAAGCGGTGGTAGCCGTACTGGATGCAAAAAAAGAAAAGTTTTATACCTCTGTATTTAGAGAAGGAAAAGAAGTAATTGGTCCAATCGATGCTAGTGTTGAACATATTCTAGAGCACATCGATGCAGAAGAAGAGATTCTTGTTTGTGGAGATGCAGAGCTTTTTGCTGAACGCCTTGCACAGCTGCGACCAACTCAAGCCGTACAGCTTGCTACAGATTCTAAACCAATCTCTGAGCAGGTACTAGAAATTGCAATAAACTATCATACACAAGGGGTATCTCCCATTGCCGACTACGATGGTCCTGTCTACATTCGAAAAAGCGAAGCCGAAGAAAGTTTAGAT
>CAYJNB010000451.1:0-1360 GCA_964371205.1 uncultured Treponemataceae bacterium | reverse complement strand
TATGGTCCAAGTGGGTTATCTGCCTCTCCATCTTCGAGAGATTTAAAGTCGATACCTGCTTGTTGAATAAGACGAGCAAATTCGCGTGTTGTAAGTACAGTGTCAACGTCTGGTGTTCCAGAAGATTTCATAGTGTCGTTACGATGCGCTTCGTATTTTTTTGCTGTACAAGGCATAATAGAAACTGAATACACGTCTTTTGGTTCGAGATTCATTTTCTTTGCCCAGAAATTCTTAATTGCAGCACCCATCATTTGCTGAGGACTTTTTGCAGTAGAAAGATTATCTAATAAGTCGTGGTAATTCTTTTCTGCGTAATCTACCCAACCTGGACAACAGCTAGTGAACATTGGAAGAACACCCTTGTTTGTTAAACGGTCGATAAACTCTGTTCCTTCTTCCATAATAGTAAGGTCTGCAGAGAAGTTTGCATCGAATACGTATTTAAATCCGATTCTACGTAATGCAGTGTAGATTTTCTTGGTTGTTAATTCACCTGGTGCAAGCCCAAATTCTTCACCAATTGCAACACGAACTGACGGTGCAATTTGAACAACACAAGTTTTTTCTGAATCACCAAGGTTTTTCCATAATTCACGTGTTGAGAATCCTGAAGAAATTGCACCTGTTGGACAGTGTGCTGAACATTGGCCACAGCGAACACAAGGGCTATTTGCCAAGTCTACGCCAGAAACAGGACCAATTAAAGTGTGATCTCCACGGCCAGTATATTCAAGAGCCCAAACATTTTGCATTTGTTGACATGTTTCTACACAGCGTCCACAGTTAATACACTTGTTGCGATCTAATACGATTGCGTCATTTGAGTCGTCTACTGGTTGTTCTTTTAAGATTTTCTTAAAACGAACATCGCGTAAACCAAATTCTGCTGCTAATTCTTGTAATTCACATTTTTGGTTACGTGAACATGTTAAACAGTCATCTGGGTGATTTGATAAAATCAATTCGAGTACAGTGCGGCGAGCTTGTACAATTTCTGGGTCGTGAGTAATGAGTTTCATTCCTTCTGCAACCTTTGTACAACATGCTCTCATCATACGAGCAGTCCCTGCTGCGCGTACAACACAAATTCCACAAGAAGCCCAAGCCGGTAAGTCCGGATTGTAGCACAATGTTGGAATGTCTATGTTTAATTGTTTTGCGGCGTCTAATACAGAGGTTCCTTCGGGAACTTGAATGTCTTTGCCGTTTATATTTACATTAACCATTTAATTTCTCCTATAAAAATCTTCTTTGACTAAACCTATTTTTTATCGATTGCGTTGAACTTACATGTCTTAGCACATTCGCCACACTTAATACATTTTGCTTGATCAATTGTGTGTTTTTCTTTTGGTTT
>CAYJNB010000450.1:0-1362 GCA_964371205.1 uncultured Treponemataceae bacterium | reverse complement strand
GTAAATGATGAAGAATTTGCAGACACACTAGAAGCTCTTTCTGATCCAGATAACATTAAAGCCTTAGCAGGTTCAAGTGGTGAGGTAACTTTAGAGATTACAGAAAACATAACAAACGAGAACGGTGCAACTCCATTTGAAGTAAATGGTGGCGAGGAAAAACTAAATCTAACATTTAAGGCTACTGAAGGAGAAAGTGTATCAGTAAATGGTGGAGATATTCTTACATCCCTTATTGTAAAAGGCAAAGAAACAACGGTAACCGTTGGCGAAGGCATAACAATTAATGGTGGCTATAAAGATGCAACCCTTGATGGCAATGGCGGTGGTGTTACTGTTACAGATGGAGCCCATTTTATTCTTAATGGTGGTATTATTGAAGGTAATATAAGCGAAGTAGGTAACTATGCAAGAGGTGGTGGAGCCGTTTCTGTAATGGATGGAACATTTACAATGAATAGTGGAATAATCAGAGATAATAAGGCTCTTAGAGGAGCTGGAGTGTATGTTTATTCCCAAAATACTTCAAACCCGTCTATATTTATTATGAATGGTGGCTCAATAGAAAATAACGATACTACTTACAAAAATGTAGGAACTGCCACAAATAATAATAAGAGTGGTGGAGGTACAGGAGTATTTGTATATGGTGTTGGTGCCTCATTTACTATGAATGATGGAACAATAAAAGGAAACGCAGCTTCTCGTATGGGAAGTGCCATTACCATATCTACAGGTGCAAGTGTTACAATTAATGGTGGTCTTATCACAGAAAATATAGGTCCCTATGGTGTAATAGGAATGGCTGCGAATGGGAACTTTACCATGAGTGGTGGAGCTATAGAAAACAACCTATATGGTCCGTTAAATGAAGACGGTACACCAATGTTGGACTATATTGGAAATAATGATGCTGGTAGTATCATTGTTAAATGGGTTAATGATATTGAATTTGGTATTGTTGAAACATACGGTACTGCTAAGTTAAAACTAGATATTACTGGTGGAACAATAGAAGGCGCGGCTCCAGCAGAGGTTATACAGCCGTAATTAGACTAGGAGAAAAAATGAAAAAGATATTATTTGCACTGTTGGCCATCTTATTGGTATTAGCAGGGTGTGCAAACACAAGTGGCGGGATGATGTCAGACATAGGTCCGGCCTCAGTAGACAAGAGTGATGCAAATCTAGATTTAGAAGCACCTCAAGTAGAAATAAACATTGAAGGGCTCATATCTGGAGAAATTACCTCAGGAACAGGCCTAGCAGGGATTGAGTCAATATTACTACAGAAAAAAGCTGAGAGCAGCGACATAGATGGGATTGCAGCAGATGTAGATGAGGCAAATCCAGAAGTAACAG
>CAYJNB010000449.1:0-1362 GCA_964371205.1 uncultured Treponemataceae bacterium | reverse complement strand
AAAACATACAGTCTATTAACAGTAACATCATTCAGTTGTATACTTATACTATGACTACCGTAAAAAGTACTATCCATATTTCTCAAGATATTATGAATGAAGTAAAAGCCTTAGTTTCACAGAATGTGCTCTCTTCAATTACAGAGGCTACAAATGAGGGTTTAAGTCTTTTATTAAAAGAAAAAAGAAAAGAAGCCTACGCATTAGAAATGAAAGAGGCATCTAAGGACACAGATTTTATGCAAAGAACACTTGCTACTCACGCAGAGTTCGAAAAGATTGACCATGAGGTTATGGGAGAATGGTAAAAAAGTGGACCATATTCTTTGCCAATCTTGACCCCATTAAAGGAAGTGAGCAAAGAGGAACGAGGCCAGTGTTAGTAGTTTCAAATGATGCAGTGAACGACAACTTGCCAATTGTAACCATTGTGCCCTTTTCTTCTGTAAAGCAAGGCTCAAAAATATATCCAACTGAGGTATATCTTACAATGCGAGATTCAGGCCTTCCAAAAGACAGCGTGCTAATGCTCCAACAAATTAGAACAATCTCCAAAGAACGACTAATAGGAAAACCTGTATCTCAAATTGTAGACAAAGCAGTTATACAAAAAATCAACAAAGCCTTTACGGAGTACTTTGAATTGTAATTGGGTACCTCTAAAAACTCGGTTAGTTTTCAGAGGTACCGACGAGTTTAAAATATAAATCTTTATAATACAATGATTTATATTTTAAACTCGCATGTAAATCTAAGGTACACCTCTCAAAACTGAAGTTTTCAGAGGTGCCCAATTACAAAAACACCCTATAAAATTAGGTAGTTCCCTCAAATCTTTTGCACGACTTCGTAATTGCTCCTTAATCACCTAAAATAATAAGTAAATTGTCGTAGCATATGTGCTTCATTGTCAATAATACAGCGCACAAAACTATCTTCGTTCTTAACAGGAAATGCCGTTTCAAGGTTACGTTTTTGCAAAAGAAGAACAGGGGCTAAAGGCCTCTCTAAAGTACTCATGTCAAAACCATATATAATCAAATTTCCAATGGTAGAGCCTGAATTGTATAACGAGCCCGAAATTCTAGTTCTATAAATTCTATCCCCATTACTATCTAAAACACGAGCAGATAGTTCCTTGCTATTATTTACATCTTCTTCAAGCCCAAAGTAGCCAAGTATCATTTTCTCACCATTTTTATAGGAAACTAAATAATAATCAGAAATAACATGTAGTATAGTGCCGTTATACTCTATTTCAACTTTATTATAATACATATCAATTCTGTCGTAATACTCGTTTTCTATTACCGATTCTTTACATTCATACCCTGTTAAATCAACATCTTGCATTGCGAATAC
>CAYJNB010000448.1:0-1364 GCA_964371205.1 uncultured Treponemataceae bacterium | reverse complement strand
GTTATAAAATAACCGTGTGTTCTTCTATTAGAGAGTACACACATTTAGACAGAGAGCAAGCACCAGAAGACTCAAACAAGTATTTTAATGATAATTAACATTGGATTAACACTCTATACTTAATTAAAGTAGTTTTTAGTATCACGATCTTCGTGTATTTAGTGATTTATTTTTTTCATAGTACGTACGCTTATCTTTATACATTGCTTCATCTGCAGCTTTTTGTGCTTTTTCCCAAGAAGTTAAATCAGTTCCCTTACAAACTGCATACCCCATAGCAACAGAAGCATTTGCTATTTTTTTAGAACAAAGAATATGTACATTTTCTTTTACTGATTGAATATACATATCAACCATATTGTAATTTTCTGCAGGAATAAGGGTAACAAACTCATCGCCTCCTATACGGTAAACAACATTATTTTGCATATTGGTTGCGACAAGAGCTTTTGCGCATGATTCAATATAAAAATCACCCATTTTATGTCCAAAGGTATCATTTATCGGTTTTAGCCCATTTAAGTCGGTAATCACAAGCACAACTCCATCTAATCTCTGGCGATGAATATAGTTGTTTATATCTGTATCAAAAGCAGAGCGATTTTTTAACTTTGTAAGTGAATCCGTATTATAGATATCTCTAAAATGGGGGTTAGAAATTCTTTGGAAGAGAGAGCGAGCAACAATGCCCGCTAGAAGACAAAGTATTGCAATAACAAAATTTATAATTATACGTATATTACGATAAGCAATGTATTGACGTTCTGCAGGAAATTCAATCCCAAGAGCTGCAACAACATCTCCACTTTTATCATGTAATGGATAGTAAGCAATATAAACGATTCCCCACTCTGTTTTTAGAATATCATCTGGCATTACCGTAGTTCCTTGTAGTGCTTTTAGAAGAGGTTCTGTAAAATCGCTTTCAATCAAGTCGCCAACATTCCTAAAGTCTGGGTCATCGTAGGGAAGCCCATCTACATGGTAAATTAATTCTTTTTTTGTATTCGTTATTGCGGTATATAAATATTTAACTTTGCTAACTGATCTAATTCTATCTAAAAAGGCTTGTGCTTTTATATAACTTTCTTGTTGCATATCATCTTTATCAGTAATCTCTAAAAAAATTTCATTATTTAAATTCTTTTCGATATGACTCGCTAGAGAATTTACATCTTCCTCTAGCATATTAAGCATTTCTTTGTAGCTCATTGAATAGACTAACGAAAATACAAAGAATACTGAAAAGGCAACTATAACAACTACAAGAATAGTTACTTGAATATCTACACGCTGTAATAATTTATTATTCAAACTAACCTCATTTAAATGTTTGTGGCATTAAGTATACTGTAGAATGTATA
>CAYJNB010000447.1:0-1368 GCA_964371205.1 uncultured Treponemataceae bacterium | reverse complement strand
CTCATACTGTATCATACAATAGGACATTATGACAGCTAACGAGTTACGCTCTAAGTATATTGAGTTTTTTAAAAGTAAAAATCACGCAGAAATTTCCGGTAAGTCTCTTATTCCGGAAAATGATCCAACAGTATTGTTTACCACTGCAGGTATGCATCCACTGGTTCCCTATCTTATGGGAGAGCCACATCCGGCAGGTAATCGCCTTACCGACTATCAAAAGTGTATTCGCACTGGCGACATCGATTCGGTCGGAGACTCGAGTCACCTTACTTGTTTCGAAATGCTTGGAAACTGGTCTTTGGGCGATTACTTCAAAAAAGAGGCTATTGAGTTTAGTTTTGAATTTTTAACAGACCCTAAATATTTGGGCCTTTCTATAGATAAACTTTCTGTTACCGTTTTTGAAGGCGAAGAGGGTATTCCGCGCGACGAAGAGTCTGCCGGTTACTGGGAAGCTCTTGGTATTCCAAAAGAACGTATTCACTTTTTGCCACGCAGCGATAACTGGTGGGGTCCTGCAGGCGAAACAGGGCCTTGTGGTCCCGATACCGAAATGTTTATAGACACTGGTAAGGATGCTTGTGGCTCAGAATGTCGACCCGGCTGTAGTTGTGGTAAGCACATTGAGATTTGGAACGATGTATTCATGCAATACAACAAAACAAAAGAAGGCACCTACGAAAAACTCGCTCGTACTTGTGTAGACACCGGTATGGGTATTGAGCGCACGGTTGCTATGCTTCAAGGCAAAAAATCAGTATATGATACAGAAATATTTAGACCGGTAATTGAGGTTGTAGAAAACCTTACTGGCAAAAAATACGGTCAGAACGAAGACGACGATAAATCGATTCGCATTATTTGCGATCACGTGCGTGCTTCTGTCTTTATTTTAGGCGACCCAAAATCAGTTAGTCCTTCTAATGTAGGGGCAGGTTATGTGCTTCGTCGCCTTATTCGCCGTGCAGTTCGTCACGGAAAAAAACTCGGCCTCGACAAGGTATTCCTTTCTGAGCCGGCAAAAGTAATTATAGAAAACTACAAGGGTGCATACCCAGAAATTGGCGAAAAAGCTGTTTCAGTTTTAGAAGAGCTTTTAGCAGAGGAACAAAAATTCTTAGAAACTCTTAAGAAGGGTGAAGCAGAGTTCGAAAAACTTCTTCCTAACTTGCTTAAAAATGCTTCTAAGATTATTCCCGGGCGACTCGCATTCAAATTGTACGACACCTTTGGTTTTCCTGTTGAATTAACAGAAGAGCTTGCAGCAGAGAACGGACTTACTGTAAACCGCGAAGAGTTTGACGCTGCCTTTGCTAAACACCAAGAGCTTTCTCGTGCAGGTGCTGCACAAACCTTTAAAGGTGG
>CAYJNB010000446.1:0-1378 GCA_964371205.1 uncultured Treponemataceae bacterium | reverse complement strand
CGTGCTACAGAACCTGAAACACCCATGTTACCACCGGTTTTGTTAAAAATATTGCGAACATTTGCAGCTGCACGGTTTTTGTTGTCTGTAAGTACTTCTACTAAAACAGCAACACCGCCCGGTCCGAATCCTTCGTATACGAGCTCTTCGTAAGTTGCAGCACCGAGCTCACCAGTACCTTTTTTGATTGCTCTTTCAATGTTGTCTTTAGGCATGTTAGCACCACGTGCTTTAAGAATTGCAGTTCTTAAACGTGGGTTTGCGTTAGGGTCTCCCCCTCCCATTTTTGCTGCAATAGAAATTTCTTTAATAAATTTGGTAAAAAGCTGTCCACGCTTTGCGTCAGCCGCACCCTTGGCATGTTTAATGGTTGCCCATTTACTATGTCCTGACATCTAAACTCCTTAAACGGTTACCCGTCAAACTGTTATTTGTTAAGTTTCGAGTAATCTTAGCATAAATAAAAACTATATTCAAGTATCGACGAATAGCAAATCTCGCACAGCTTGCTACCGCTTGAAAAATCTCAAACAGCTTGCAATACACTTACTACGGTATTGGCTCCCATGTTGAACTAAATAATTCACTGTTATTAGTTGTACTCCAACCGGTAGGAGGAGAAGCTTTGTTTGCATTCGTAAATATTTTATCTACATTAGTGCTATAGGTAAACATAAATGATCCTATTGTGTCTACACTATCTGGAATTTGAACTGCAGTTAAATTAGCACAATTATAAAACACTTGATTCTCTAAAGTTATAACACCACTAGGTATAATTACCGTTTTAATGTTTGCATTACTTGAAAAAGCACTTAGTCCAATTTCAGTAATAGTATCGCTACTTTTTTTAGACGGGATTACAATAAGCTCATCAGTTCCATTATACTTAGTTATTCTATATGTGGCAGCTGGATCAACATCAAACTGAGATTCGTCTGTAGGTATAAAAACCCAAGTTTTGGTAAATAATATCTCATTCCCTAAATGATTCCAATCGGTAGGATATGGATTGATTCCACCTTTGGTCCCATCAACTTTTTTAGTATAATTTGTATGTACTGTAGTTATATCATCACAGTCAATAAATGCAGAACTTTCAATTACAGTTACAGTTGTCGGAATAGTTATTGTAGTTAAATCGCCACAATTTTTAAACGTATTTGATTTAATAGTTCTTACGCCTGTTCCTATAACAACTGTTTCCAAATTCTCGGCATTTGCAAAAGCACTTTCTCCTAGACTTGTAATACTATCTGGTATTGTTACACTCTCAATGGTAGTATTGCTCGTGAACGCGCCATCACCTATTCCTGTTATAGAATTCCCATCAGCATCCACAGAAGGTATCACTACATTTACATCGCTGCCGTTGTAT
>CAYJNB010000445.1:0-1378 GCA_964371205.1 uncultured Treponemataceae bacterium | reverse complement strand
AGTGAACGTTTAAGAGCTGCAACTGCATCTTCAATTTTTTGTTTTTCTGCAGCATCAATCTTGTCGCCCATTTCGGTTACAGTCTTTTCTGTTGCATAAATCATTGAGTCTGCTTCGTTACGAACTTCAACTTTTTCTTTCTCTTTTTTATCTGCTTCAGCATTTGCTTCTGCTTCTTTAACCATGCGGTCAATTTCGCTTTCGCTTAAGCCACTAGAACTTTCGATACGAACAGATTGTTCTTTACCGGTTCCAAGGTCTTTTGCAGAAACGTGTACAATACCGTTTGCGTCAATATCGAAGGTAACTTCAATTTGTGGAACGCCACGTGGAGCTGAAGGAATACCGATTAAGTCGAACTTACCGAGTGTACGGTTTTGTGCCGACATTTCGCGCTCCCCTTGCAATACGTGAATTGATACTGCAGTTTGTCCGTCTGCCGCTGTAGAGAAAATTTGGCTCTTGCGGGTTGGGATTGTTGTATTACGTGGAATGAGTTTTGTAAATACGCCACCCATTGTTTCGATACCAAGTGAAAGTGGTGTAACATCAAGAAGAAGAACGTCTTTAACGTCTCCACCTAAGATACCACCTTGAATTGCAGCACCTACAGCAACAGCTTCGTCTGGGTTAACCCCTTTTGAACCTTCTTTGCCAAATAATTCTTTTACAATTTGTGCAACTTTTGGCATACGAGTTGAACCACCAACGAGCAATACTTCGTCGATTTTGTCGATAGAAATACCTGCATCTTTAAGTGCCTTTCTACATGGTTCTTTTGTTCTTTCTAAAAGACCATCTACCATTTGTTCAAACTTTGCACGGGTAAGTGACTTTTGTAAGTGTTTTGGCCCTGACGCATCTGCAGTAATAAATGGCAAGTTAATTTCTGCATTTGTAACAGCTGAAAGTTCAATTTTTGCTTTTTCTGCAGCTTCTCTAAGTCTTTGTAATGCCATTCTGTCTTGAGAAAGGTCGATACCACTGTCATTTTTGAATTCTTCTACAAGCCAGTTAATAATACAACGGTCAAAGTCGTCTCCACCAAGGTGAGTATCACCGTTTGTAGATTTTACTTCGAATACACCATCGCCAAGTTCAAGAATAGAAATATCGAATGTACCACCACCTAAGTCGTATACAGCGATTGTTTTTTCTGTTTTTTGATCTTTATTAAAACCGTAAGCTAAAGAAGCGGCTGTTGGTTCGTTAATAATACGTTTTACATCAAGCCCCGCAATTTTACCTGCGTCTTTTGTAGCTTGACGTTGTGCATCATTAAAGTATGCAGGAACAGTAATAACTGCTTCTGTTACTTCTTCGCCAAGATAATCTTCTGCAGTTTTTTTCATTTTTTGTAATGTGAATGCAGAAATTT
>CAYJNB010000444.1:0-1380 GCA_964371205.1 uncultured Treponemataceae bacterium | reverse complement strand
ATATTTGTGTTCCATATTATCCTCTCTAAAACGATATAACTATCGTAGAATAGTATTCTTTCATATTATTGTAAGACATAAATGGTCATTTGGCAAATACTAAATTTACGTAAATCAATTTTCGAAAAAAAATATAAGGTAAACAGAGGTATTTAAAAATGCACGAAAAATGCATATAGGTATGATTTTTTTGCTTGACTTCCTGTAAGGGCAATGCGATAATAAATCACTTACTTATTTTTCATCAGGAGGATAAAATGAAAAAGTTTATTGGTATTCTCTTAGTACTTTCAGTACTATGCGGTGTTGTGTTCGCAGGTGGCGGACAGGACAATGGCTCAAAAGGTATGGACAAAGATCACGAATTATCTTTCCGTGCATACGTGGGAACTTATTCCCCCAATGGTGAAGGCGTGTATCTTATTGAAGATTCTGCTAAGCCAAAATTAGTTGCAGAAGTTGTAAACGCAGGGCAATTAGCAATTAAAGATGATATGTACTTGTATGTAGCAAGTGAATCAACATCTGATGGTACAGGATACGTGTATAGTTATTCAATAAACCAAGATGATGGTTCATTAACCTTTCTTAACAGAGTAATGACTGAAGGACCAGCTTATGTTACTGTATATGAGAATCATGTTTTTGTAGCTAACTATTTTGGAGGAAGTTTCGAAGTATTTCCTATTAACACTGATGGTAGTTTAGAGCCATCCTCTTATCTTTTTGCAAGTACTGGACCTTTAGGAAGCGACTATCCTGTAGCAGCAGTTGAAGGAAGTTTTGCAATTAGTGGACATGATGCTCCTCATGCACACATTATAGAGGCTAATGGTGATTATTTGTATGGTACAGATCTTGGTACAGACCGTATTTACCAATGGGGATTTGACAAAGATGAAGGAGCATTGGTTCCATTGGATCCTCCTTTTGTTAAATCATCGTCTGATGGTTCTGGCCCAAGACATTTTACTGTAAAAGATAGTAATATGTATGTAATAAATGAAGAATCTTCTACTCTAACAAAATATGCTATTAACAGTGATGGTACTTTAGAAGACGAGAAAACAGTATCAGCACTTCCAGAGTATTATGTAGGTACAAGTTTTGCATCTGGAATTATTTCTATTGGTGATTATATTTATGTATTAAATCGCCTTCATAATAGCATTGCTCGATTTTCAACAGATTTAGAATTTATTGACGAAACATGGACAAGAGGAGATTATCCAAGAACTCTTATTGTTAATGATGGTTACTTATACGTTCTTAATCAACGAAGCGATAACATCAGCATTTTTGCAGTATCAGATGATGGAGAGTTAACATTCATTAATAAAATGATTGCTGTTGGTAGCCCATCTCAAATGGTATTTACCA
>CAYJNB010000443.1:0-1384 GCA_964371205.1 uncultured Treponemataceae bacterium | reverse complement strand
TTTGTTAAGTTAGCAGCAATAAATTCTGCAGGAAAGTTTGCTTTTAAGTATGCTGTTTGATACGCAAGTACTGAATAGGCTGCAGCATGACTTTTGTTAAAACCGTAGCCGGCAAATGGAATAAGTATTTCAAAAATGCGGTCAGCATCTTCGGCTTTAAAACCATTAGCTACAGCACCTTCGATAAAAGAATCTTTTTCTTTTACCATTACTTCAACTTTTTTCTTACCCATAGCACGGCGTAACATATCGGCTTTGCCGAGTGAGTAGCCTGCAATACGCTGTGCTACTTGCATAACTTGTTCTTGGTAAACGATGACCCCATAGGTTTCTTCAAGAATATCTTGTAGGCAAGGGTCAGGGTAGGTTATCTTCTCTGGATTGAATTTTGATTCAATGAATTGGTCGATAAACTGCATAGGACCGGGTCGGTACAAGGCGTTAAGAGCGATTAAGTCTTCAAGTCGAGTTGGCTTTGCGCGCTTTAAGATGTTTTGCATTCCCTGACTTTCAAACTGGAATACTGCCGCACTCTTTCCCTCGCCGAGCATATTGTAGGTTGCCTCGTCTGTTTCGCTTGCATTAGCGGTAGAAAAATTTGCAAACTCACCACCTCGTTTTTTTATAAGGTTTTCTGCATACTTTATGAGTGTGAGTGTCTTGAGCCCTAAAAAGTCCATTTTTACCAGGCCGCAGTCTTCAATCAGATCCATAGTAAACTGGGTGGCAATTTTTTGTGTCTTTGTATCTTTGTACAAAGGAACATAAGTTGTTAGCTCTTCTTGTCCTATAACAATGCCTGAAGCATGTAAACTTGTTTGGCGGTTTTTTTCTTCGAGTTTAAGAGCAATGTCAAACATTTCTTTATAGCGTGTGTCTTCGCGCATTTGGGCGGCAAGCCCTGAGCCCATAATTTTTTCGTTTGGAGTAAAGGCATCTTGTAAGTGAACCTTTGGACCGTCGGGAATCATTTTAGTAATTGAATTAACTTCGGCAAGTGGAATATCGAGGACTCTCCCCACATCTTTCACCGCATTTTTAGCCTTGAGTGTACCAAAGGTAATAATTTGTGCGACTCGCTCATCTCCGTATTTTTCGCGCACATAGTCAATAACTTGTTGCCGACCTTCATTGCAAAAGTCAATATCAAAGTCCGGCATAGAAACACGTTCAGGGTTAAGAAAGCGCTCAAAAAGCAAATTAAAGCGCAAAGGGTCAATGTCTGTAATGCCCATTGCGTAGGCAACAATTGAACCTGCCCCTGAACCACGACCGGGTCCTACCGGAATTTTGTTTTCGCGCGCCCAGTGAATAAAGTCCCACACAATAAGAAAATAGCCAACAAAGTCCATTTTCATAATTATGTCCATTTCGAACTCGGCTC
>CAYJNB010000442.1:0-1387 GCA_964371205.1 uncultured Treponemataceae bacterium | reverse complement strand
ACATTAATTCTTGATGAATAATACTAATTCCGTGTGCCTTGCAAGCATCTGCATCTTCTATTCTTACCAATTCACCTTCAATAAAAATTTCGCCTTCATCCATGGAGTAGATTCCAGTTAAAATTTTCATTAAGGTTGACTTTCCGGCTCCGTTTTCACCTAAAAGTGCAAGAACTTCGCCTTTATGCAGATTTAACATTACATCACTTAAAACTTGATTTGTTCCAAATTTTTTACATATACCTTTCATCTGTAATAGATTTTTTTCCATAATAAACCTCCTTATTAAACAGCTGTTGGGTGTAAACCCATTGATGTGTGGTTAAATTTATGTGTATATGAATTTACTGTTTTGCGGGTCATGATATTATAGTCATTAAAATCAATGATTCTAATGACTATAATAATAGTTACTGATTATTGCCAGTCACCTGGATAGTCTGCAACGTTTGATGCGTCTATCGAGAAGCTAGGAATGAAAATTTCTTTTTCAATTTTTTCGCCTCTTAGAATTTTGTATGCTGCTTCTGTACCTTTGTAACCGATTGTATATGGTGATTGTGCAGGAGAACTCTTCCATACACCATCTACACCATCAGCTCTAAATGCAGCTTTTGATTCTGGTCCACCATTAACACTGTATAGTGGAATATTTAATCCAGAACTTTTAATTGCGGCATATGCTCCTTGTGCACTATCATCACAAATAACAAAAATTGCACTTAGATCAGGATGTGCTTGCATAGCATCTTCAGCACAAGACATTCCTTTTTCTGGAGTTACACCAGCATCTAATTGAACAGCTACTTCAAAACCATGAGGTGTAATAGCATCAATGTAATTGTCTGTAGCAACAAATGCATCAATTAAATCATAAGCTTCGACAGCTGAGTCAATGTTAATTACAGGAATTCCTGCATCTTTTAGCATTCTTAGAGCAGGTGTAGCTGCAACAGAATCTACCGGTGTATAAATTACCGCGTCAACTTCTTGTGCAATAAAATCTTCAATTACACCTAATAGATAGTTTGCGTCACTTATTCCGTCAACATTAATAACTCTACCACCAAATTCATTAACGTAAGCTTCCACTCCGCTATAAACACCATCAAAGAAACTACTTGCTGTATGCATTGAAAAACCGATCACTATTTCGTCACTTTCATTTTGACCTGCACACATTGCAGGACTTCCAACTAAAAACACTAATACAACTGCTAGTGCTAAAACTAAATTTTTCTTCATTTTAATCCTCCTTAGATGAAGCAAAATTGTTAGAGATAATCTCTACTTTGTATGGAATCGTTTCCATACAAAGTACACTAACACTGATTATTCTGTTTGTCAAGTAAATTTTAAGAAAACTTACTTGAATTATGTGAAAAAG
>CAYJNB010000441.1:0-1393 GCA_964371205.1 uncultured Treponemataceae bacterium | reverse complement strand
CCAACTTCAAGCGGTCGCTCTTGCAATTTTGCAATTTCTTGCGGGTTTAGAGAGCGATGGTTAAAGCCAATATCTTTACCTACGTATTTTTCTTCTAGCTCTAAAACAAAATTTCCTTCAGATAATAACATTTTGTAAAATACACTTGCTAGTCTATCCATAGTATCTGTAAAAGTAAAGCTAGAAACTACGTATAAATGATGTACTCCTAAATTAAGAACATTTTTCATATTTTCAAGCTTTTTATGCTGGGAGTACGCTATATAATAATCTGCTTCTAGATCCATATAATTTGCATAATCCCCATAAACATACTTAATAGATATGCCGTTTTCTTTACAGTATAAATCTAGATTTGCTTGGGCCGGATCATCTCTATGGGTTGCGACTGTTTTTCCATTCATTGTAGCAGGGTCATTGTATATATAGCTTTTATTTTTGCTAACAAGAACGGACAATGTTTTACCAATTGGTGTTTCAGAAAAATAAACCTTTTTTTCAACCTCTGGACTTTTGAGTATTAGGCCTGCTATATCAACAAGACCTGCATTTACCGCATCAGTTAACCTTCCTTCAATGGGAACATACTCAAATCGTATATTGCTAATCTCCTCCATTTTTTTAAACAAATCATACCCGTAGCCTTTTGCAGTAATGCTATCAATATCAGATATAAGATTACCACGACTGGGCGAGTACCCAACTCTTATTACTTCAATGTCTTGTGCTGCTACGGTGAATATTTGGAGGAAAAAGACGAGCAATAGACATTTAAATAAAACTGAAGAAGTAAAACTTCTTTTTTCGGTATAGTACATAAAATCCTCCTTATTGAATTATGTAATAATACAAGCAATAGTAGTATTTAAACCGAAACAAAAATTGTAAAATTTAGTAAAATTTAAGAAGAATTTCGAAAAAAAATCAAAAAAAATGATGTTTTAAAGAAAATAATCTGCTATAGAGAATAAGTTCTGTTCTATGTCCTTGAGGAGTCTATTTGCATGGTAGCAAGCGTTGGCTCTGCCCATGAGTAGGATTTTAAAAACTCTCCTCGAAAAAGAGCTTTATCTCCATCGAGATATTCATAATAATCGCAGGAAAAAAAGTCAGTCTTAACACGACATTGACCATATTGTTTTTCAATAATGTCTATAATTTTATAAGGCTCCAAAGCTTTTTTTATACGCGACATATAAGATCGCATGCTGTCCTTTGCCGCCTGCTCATTCATGTTTTCAAGTACTTCAGAGCATATTTCATTTATACTAACCCAACCGCCTCTATTGTATACAAGATAGGCAAAAATCTCTTTAGCTTTTTTGCTCTTAAACTCAATAGGTTTTTTATCTACATATACATTAAAATTTGGAAAGCATTCAACAAAAACTCG
>CAYJNB010000440.1:0-1396 GCA_964371205.1 uncultured Treponemataceae bacterium | reverse complement strand
AAAATTATAGTATTATATTTACGTACTGTTAAAATCTTTGTATTTTTTAATAGCGGGTAAAGTTGTTGAGGGAGAGATTTTTATGCGGAAGGTAAAGGCATTTTTGCTTTTATGTACAATATTTTTTACATCTTGTGATTTATTTGAAGCTGACTTAGTTGAATACTTAGAATATTATTCTTCCACTGCAGGTATTGGCTTTTATGAATTAGACGGTCAGTATCCAAGTGTAAATGGTATAACACACATCCCTGGAGATTCAGAAAAAAAAATTACCTTCCCTATGCGAAATCCAAAAGGATTTTCTTTAGAATTAGGAGTAGAATGGCAGAATGCACCTCTTGGGGTAGATGAGCCGGTTCGAAATATAGACTACACGTTAGAGCAAGTAAGTTACGATACACTTGAGATGACTCTCTCATCGGCTTTTTTAATAAAGCTTGACGAAAATCCTGCTTTTGGAGATATTTCTGCAACAATTTCCCTTGCAGTGGAGGGTGGAGCCGGGCGAACATTTGATCCATACTCATATAATCTTATTGTAAACTCTGCGCCATCTCCAGTAATAAATGCACAGTTTGTAAAGACTAATACTGAGCCTCATAACTGGTGGTTATATTTTGATGCACCAAAAAAAACAGGCTCTAACTCAGATATTGTAGGAATCACCATAGATGGAAACAATTATGCTTACGAAGATGCAATCTTTCAAACAACTGCCCCGAGCGATTTACTAGACATATCTAACAACCCTTTTGTTTCGAGTGGAGAAAATCCACGTTATGTAAACACTGGTTTTGCTTCAAATGTTGAATTAACAAGAGCAATAACAGTAATTGATAGCAGAGATTTAACTTCTCCTACGGTTACAATAAAGACTGTTGATATACCAGCTGTAATAAGCCCTACTATACATATCGACGGATCCTTAAACAAAGTAACAGGTGAAAAGACAGTAACAATAACCGCTCCTGTAAGTAACTCAACAATCTATTTTACCACAGATAATAGTACTCCAACTGCTTTAAGTACGAAGTATACAAGACAATTTACTGTAAACATAAAAGATAACGACGTAACAATAAAGGCAATAGCAATAAAGGCAGGTTTTAAAGACTCAGAAGTTTCAAGCTATACCTTCTTTGAGTTACTAGCAATACCAAGTATAAGTGCAAGTGAAGCAGATGGTAGTGGGTATAAGGAAATTACAATAGAAACAACTCCGGCAGATGCAAGAATCTATTACACCACAGATGATACAAATCCTGCAACAACAGTAGGCGGAAGTACAAAACTGTACACCGGAAGTTTTAAGGAAGATGTAAATGCTGGTAACGTAATCATAAAAGCAATTGCAGTAAAAGAAGGTATGACAAACTCCGATTTAGTAAGGTAC
>CAYJNB010000439.1:0-1406 GCA_964371205.1 uncultured Treponemataceae bacterium | reverse complement strand
ATGCCGATTTCGTTCTCTGTTTCAAAAATCAAGTCCATTTTACCGCTAAAAAAGATAGAACCGCTGGGTACCGACGAGGTTTTTATACAGCTTTTAAAGGGGAACTCAGTTTTAAACCAAAGTGCGTTTGCCACTTGCTTTCCGAGATTTGATGCAACAAAGGAATCTGCCATACGCTTTGCAATATCTTCTAGCTGTGCAAACTCTGTTTCAGTAAGGGTAGAACGGATGCGCGCAGGAATAATGGGTGGCATGCTGTTCAAGGCAGATTCGGTGTATGCGTGTGCAATTGTTCCAAAATCCGCATAGGTAAAGTTTTCGTCGTAGGCTTCAACAATATTGCGAATAATCACTGCATCTTTCGACTCATCGATTGTAGTTGATTGCTCAAACCTTACACTTGTACTTTGATAGTGAATTGCACTTGGAGAGAATATTCTATTTTGCGGATAGGACACAGTAATTTCTTGTGCTTTCTGCATTTTTTGCTCGTGCCTTATGGCAGTTTCTTGTTTAGAAAGCGCTTCGCTCGTTTTAGGAACATCATAATCCGGTAGAGCTTGCAGGGTATACAAGCCCTTTGTTGGAATTGTATTTAAGCCGCTCAACAGCAAGTCTAAAAACGACCTTGGCAATTTGCCTTCTTTTTTTGATTCTAATTCTGACAATGCACAGCTAAGCGAATCATCCGCTAGTTTAGTGGTATCGAGTTTATAGCTGGCACTTAGATAGATTTCTGACTCTGCTCGAGTGAGTGCAACATAAAACACACGCCTTAATTCAGCGGCAGATTTTTTGTCCTCGAGCTCTTTTTGTTTTAAGAAAAAATAATTGGGTATTTTACCGGCACTCTTCGAAGATGGTAATTCAGCATGTAGCTGTGTATTGAATGATAAACCGTTGTCTTCGTCAAAAAAATACATCTCGGTATTTTTCTGAGTAGTTCTGCTACTTCCTGCATCGGGTACAAAAACAATAGGAAACTCTAACCCCTTGCTTTTGTGTATACTCATAAGACGAACCCCGTCTTGCCTATCGGTAGGAACATCCACCTCATCGATGCGCTCTCCACTCAATTTTTTTTCTGCAATAGAATCAACAAAGGCTATCAAACTTTTTCCGCCAGCATCTGCTTGCACAGCAAGTTCAAAAAAATAATCATAGAGCTCACTATACAGTTGCACTTGATTATTCCAGAGCGTTTCGTAACGGTATCCCACTTCGTACCAAAGATAGGTAACTATCTCAGCAATCGACTTGCTGTTTTTAAGTGCACAAAGTTCTTGGTACAAGTCTTTGCAGCGTGTAAACTTTTGAGCTTCTATTCCAACAAGTTTTTCAGCAATAGCATCCGAGAACAAGTCGATTAAACCTGTTTCTCCCGTTTCTTTGCGAGAAACTCTCAC
>CAYJNB010000438.1:0-1407 GCA_964371205.1 uncultured Treponemataceae bacterium | reverse complement strand
CTTTCATAATTTTTGAAAAAACCTCTTGTACTGTCGAGGTGGCATTTCGAGAAAGCAAGTTATCTAAATGTGGCAAAAAGGGTCTATTCTCTATTTCTTTTATTTCGGTCTGAGAAAATCCTTGCATAGAAAGCAAGGCTGTACGCCCTGCAAGACTTTCCGAGAGTGTATCCATCATCTTATAGCTTTCTGAGCCGGTCAGAATAAACTGCCCCGGCGTTTTTTCGGTATCAATAATCATTTTAATGTATGGAAAAATGTGCGGAACATATTGCACCTCGTCAATAATAAGAGGTGTTTTGTATAGTTGAAAAAACATCTTTGGGTCGCTTTGAGCAAGAGCGCGTACTTCTAAATCATCAAAGGTAACGTAATTATAACCTTCAGCTACTTTTTGAATCATAGTACTTTTGCCAACTTGTCGAGGGCCGGTTATAACAACACAGGCCCATTCCGTGAGTAAGGAACGTAGCTTTTTCTCTAAATGTCGTTGAAAATACATCTTAAACCTCTATTTTGCGGTTATTCTGTATTAATTATAGCAGAACAACCGCAAAAATACAAGAAGCTACAGAAAGCAAGTTGCATACATTCACTGAAAAATTGAAATACTAGCCTATAGAGGGCAAGAAACTCGTTCTGTCTCAAAAACAGTAAAAGGATCAATATCTATTGCCTTACAGGGGTCTCGATTTCCTTCCATATCCCATGCAATTGTATGATTTAACACGGTAAGTTTTTCTTTAAATACTTTTATGTCGGCAAGTTGTTCAAAGACTGTATTCGGTTTTATAAGGGGCTTTGCATCAAAAAGGTGTACTGAACCATCATTAAAATAAGCATATACTTCAAAATTATCGGTAGGAACTACTTGCAAAACTTGAGGAAAAAAATGAGTGTAATCTAACTGTGTATTTCTCATATAACCTCCAAACCTATGCTAAAGGAGCTATTTTATGAATGTCCTGACCATCTCGAGCAAGCTCCCAGTTTTGCATCAGTTCATCGCGATGAATTTCGCACCATGCAAGAACAAGTTTTAGTTGCCGACTTGGCAAAAACCCTTTATCTAGTATTGCATCTTGAATAAGTACTGTTGCCTTAAATTCTGCATACTCAACATGAAAATGTGGCGGATTATGGTCGGAGAAATTCATTGTTATACGTATTCCAAAGAATAAACTTACCTCGGGCATTTTTTGTCCTCTGTTCTAATTATACAACTATAATACATGTTCGTCAATTTTTGCATATATCTTCTTAAAACCGCACTCTTTCAATCAGCGCCAAGAACTCTTTTGTGTCCTTTTTTGCTGCTTGAATAAAGGGGTTTTGGTCAATGGTGCCCAGAACGGCGGTTTGCTCTGCAAGATTGCGATAGGTGCAGGAGCGAAAATCGTTCATGTA
>CAYJNB010000437.1:0-1407 GCA_964371205.1 uncultured Treponemataceae bacterium | reverse complement strand
CGTTAGCGATTGAAGCACTGAGCCGTTGGTATTTGAATACCAATGGCGAATCGACCGCAGCCACCGATGTGGTGGCGAGGACGATGAAGCGAGAGCGTAAGTGTATAATGAGCGACCGCTCCGTGGGTGCGGTAACGGTCAGTTTATTACAGAGAAGTTAATTCAATTTGTTTTTTCTTGCAATTGCAGAATTATATGATATAATTGGTGGTAATATAATGAATTAACTTGGAGGTCGAGATGTTACAAGTGTTTGATTTAACCGATAAGGTTGTGGTTGTGACCGGTGCAAGTAAGGGATTAGGGAGAGCGTTTTGCAAAGCTCTGGCTGAATCCGGTGCGATGGTTGTAGGTATTGCTCGTGTTGAAGAGGAGTTACAGTCGCTTAAAGCTGAACTAGAAGAGAAAAACAAAAAGTTTGATTATTTTGTTTCGAGTATTACTGATGAAGAGGCTGTTGCTAAGATTGCTGATGAGTGTGTTGCTCGTTATGGCAAGATTGATGCTTTAGTGAATAATGCTGCTTCTGGACGCGTAAATGTTCCATTTGAGGATATAGAGGTAAGTCGTTGGCAACAAACCATGGAAAATAACCTTACTGGTAGTTTTATTTGTTGTAAACAATTTGGACGAAAGATGATTGAAAAAAAAGCCGGTAAGATAATAAATATTGCATCTATGTCAGGTTTTATTGCTAATAAGGGTGTACACTGTGGGCCGTATGAGGTTTCTAAACTTGGTATGGTGGCTCTTACTAAGTCTTTAGCGGGAGAATGGGCAAAGTATAATATTACATCGAATGCACTAGCTCCGGGGTATATTGCAACCGTGCGCAACTCAAAGTTCTTTGACGAAAATCCAGAATTTACAAAAGAAGCATTAGATATGATTCCTGTGGGAAAAATGCCTATTCCGGATGATCTTGGCGGAGCGATGGTATTTTTATGTAGTGATGCAAGCTGGTATATGAATGGAGCTGTTCTAATGATGGACGGCGGTTATACTGTTTGGTAGATTAGTAAAATGGTGCCTTTAAGAGCTTTTCTTAAAGGACTTTATAACACTTGTACAAAGTAGTACAAGTGTTATTTTTTAAATTGTGAGGAGTTTCTCACCTTTTTCCAAAATTTCTGTGAGCGTTAGACCTAATGGTTTTACATCAATGTTGAGTGCTTTTAATTCTTCTTCTACATTGAGTTTTTGAGCACAGGCTATGCAAGCCATTACGTTCACTCCGGCAGCCTGAGCCAGATGTATTCGCTCTTGAATGCCTTCATTTTCTGCGGTTAGCTTTGCGCTAGCTCCCCAAATAATAACATCAACTTCTTCTATCCAGCCACGAGATTTTGAGTTTGTTGCATACATAAACACCATATTGTGTGCGGTGTCTAGATTGTCTGATGTCCA
>CAYJNB010000436.1:0-1411 GCA_964371205.1 uncultured Treponemataceae bacterium | reverse complement strand
GCTTTTCTAGAGAAAAACGCTCTTTTTGAGCCGGCGTGGGTTGAGCCGCCTTTTACGAGTAATGGGGAACACTACTACATTTTTGCCTCAGAAATTATTGAAGACTTTGCAGAGTATCGCCACCTTTTGGCAGAATCGAATGATGCAGTTACCATTGTACAAACTCCAACACAAAAGATATCAGATTACGAAGCTCATTATTTTAAAAATGCGCGCCAAGAATTGCGCTTTTTAGTAAATCAAATTTTGCATGATCACTTAGAAGACGGCCTTGAGTTCTCTGATATTGCTGTAAGTGTGCCAAACCTTGAGTCGGTTGAGCCGTACTTACTGCGAGAGTTGCATATTCGAGGTATTCCTGTTCAGTTTCAATCAAGTAAGGCATTGCAGACGTATACCGCAGGTAGCTTGTTTTCTTTGATTCAATCATGTGCACAAAGTGAATTTTCGCTTGAAACCTTGAAAGCACTCTTAACACAGGGAATCTTTCCGTGGAGAGCGCCTGAGAAGGGAATAGAGCTCGTTGAGTTTGGACAAAAGTACCGCGTAGAGTGTGCAATAGATGATGTAGATGTGTGGAACGAATCATTAAAGACTCTAAATGATGATGAACTGCTGTATAATTTTTACACTTCTCTTAAGGCGCGGATTCTTGCAATGACAAATGCAAAGAGCTTTGCTGATTTAAGAAAGGCTTATTTTGTTTTTAGAGAAAAAATTTTAGAAATGGAACACTTTAAAACGAATCCGGAGTTTTTTACTGCAGAAACAGATGCAATTCTTGCTCGTTGTGTAGAAGAGTTAACTTCTTTGGTCGATTTTGAACTTGCATACCCTGAACTCTGCGCACAATTGGCACAAAAAACAAGTGCAACAAATCACTGTAGTTTTTTTGTTTCTCAACTCTCTCAAAAACAATACTTGTCAAAAAATCAGGGTAGAGGTGTACACATATTCTCTTATAAATCAGCTTCTTGCGCACCTTTTAAACGCCACTATATTATTAATGCATCTCAAAATGCGGCATCGGTTATTATCAGTCCTTTTGAGTTTTTAACACGAGAAAAACGAAAAGAACTTGGTATTACTGACACAAATAGCTCTTCAGATTTTTTTAGATTATATCATGAGCACGGTAAAAGAACAGTTTTTACCTGCTCAGAAAAGACCTTTACTGAGTATGCCTCGATTCACAGTGAATTTTTACCCTTAGAAATAGAGGAAGAATCGGCTGATACAGATGTCTATATGCAAGAAAAAAATGCTTTTACTGATGAAAAAGACTGGTGCAGAGCCTTTTCATTGCAAAAAAAGGGCTTTGATTCGTGGAAGACTGCTATACGGCTTCAAGAAATTGAAGAAGCACAAGAGTCAAGTGCACAGACTAAACAGGCATTGCAAGAAGCAATTA
>CAYJNB010000435.1:0-1412 GCA_964371205.1 uncultured Treponemataceae bacterium | reverse complement strand
GTGATATTGCGCAATCCTTGCGCATCCTCCTCACTGTGAAACAAATATAGTGATTTATCTGTAGAATGTCAAGTTACTCTATATATATGAGTATATCTCTTGCTAGAATACTATAGATGTGATATTATATTTTTTAGTATGTGTTGTAAAATAGTTTCTACTATTTAATAAGGAAAAACGTATGGAGTCAGGAGAAGTCAGTTCTAAAAAGCTCATAGATAAGCGATTTAATATAATGAGCTATGAACAATATCTAATTGATTTAAAAGAAAAAAAATTCACCAAGATGTCCATGACAGAGGTTGTTAGCGCAGAAATGATGATAGCAACTTTTGGAGAAGAAAGATATTATGCTACCTGTGCTGCAATTTTGGAAACAGGAAATCAAGCCTATAAACAACTCGGACTCGATAATATAATTCATGTGTATGCACATACATACAAAAGTTTTATGGCAGTTGCAAATGACGAAATGAGCGACGAAGACTTTGGCAATCTAATGAAAGGTTTTTATGAGCAATATGAATTAGTAAATGCTCACGAAACAGGACTTGGAGGGGTTTCTCGGTTTGCACTTGTTTTTGGAGATGATTTAATTAATCGTGCAAAGAGTGCCTTCTATCTTCATTCGGACTTTCAGAGTAATTTTATTCTAGTAAAAGATGAAAAAGAAAAGCTTGCAGCAGATACCGAGGAAGCCTTAAAAATTTTTGATGTTCTAAACTATGCTTTAAAAAACGATAAAGTAATTCCTTTTTATCAGGGAATCCAAAGCAATATTGACGGTAAAATAACAAAATACGAAGCACTAATGCGTGTTTATGACGCAGAAGGAAGATTATATCCTCCTGGATTATTTTTAGAAACCTCGAAAGACTTAAAGCTGTATTTACAATTAAGTAAGGTTATGCTCGATAAAGCTTTAACAGATTTTGAGAACAAAGAAAGCGAGTTGTGTCTCAATATTTCGCTTTATGATATTCAATCGGCCGATTTTAGAAATTGGTTTTTAGAGCGTATAAAAAAGCATTCTGACCCATCAAAAATAATTATAGAATTTGTCGAAACAGAAAACTACAATGGAAACGCAGACTTAATACACTTTTTAAGTGATGCCCGAATACTTGGTTGTAAAATAGCCGTTGATGATTTTGGAGTCGGATTTGCAACCTATACGTCAATTATGTCTTTAAAACCAGATATTATTAAAATTGATGGAGATATAATTAAGAACCTTACAAAAACAAAAGAGAGCAATCTTATTCTAGATTCGATTTGTTATATGGCAAGGCTTATTGATGCAGATATAACGGCAGAATTTGTTGAAGATGCACAGATTCAACAAATTGTTACGGAAAATAACGTTCACTACTCACAAGGATATCATTTTGCAAAACCAGAACGCTTAGAAA
>CAYJNB010000434.1:0-1428 GCA_964371205.1 uncultured Treponemataceae bacterium | reverse complement strand
GAAAATATTGACTTGCAAAAGCAAAAAGAAATTTCATTACGCTACGATGCCGAACATGATAAAATGTCTGGTTTATATAATAAAATTTCTACAGAAGCATATATTAAAAACTTTTTATTACAAAGTGAAACTCAAAAAGGACTTCATGCATTACTGATTATTGACTTAGATTTCTTTAAACAAGTAAATGATAGTTTTGGCCATTTGTATGGAGATAAAGTTTTGGTAGAAGTATCTTCAGAGATTCGTAACGTATTTAGAAATACCGATATAATCGGACGAATCGGCGGGGACGAATTCTGTGTTTTAATGAAGAATGTAATTTCTTATGCAGAGGTTACAGAAAAAGCAAAAAAAGTATGTGCTCAATTATGCAAAACCTACACTGTAGACGGTATCTCTGTATCAATTTCTGGGAGCGTAGGGGTTGCCTTTACTGATAAACACGGTTTTGATTATAAAAACCTCTTTACACGTGCCGACGAAGCTTTGTACGAATCAAAGAACGCCGGCAGAAACAGAGTTACGTTTTAAAAAAGATGGGGAAAAAAATCCATAAAGATCAAGCTCCTCGCTACGCTTGTCAAATGACTTTATGTCTCTTTTTCCCCATCTTTTTATTGTCGAAAAGTTAAAAAATCCGCAAAAGGAAAGCTCTGTAAGAGGAACTTTCCTTTGACAACTAGCCGACTATGGCTCAGTTTGCTCCATTGTAGGTGGAAGTAACTTTTAGTTAGAGTTGTCCCATAAAGCTTTGAACAACAAAGGCTACTACTACTACGAGAGCCGAGATTATAAATCCGTGAAGCATTGGTTTAAATCCTGATGTAGCAACTTCTTTAAAGTTTGTTTTAAGTCCAATTGCTCCCAGAGCCATAACCATACAGAATTTTGATATTTCTGAGGCATAAAGAGAAATTACTTCGGAAAGTGTTTTTTGATCTAGAGCTGGGTTTATTTGTGTAATTGCAAAAGGAACTATGTCAATACTCTTAAGAGCAACCATTCCTAAGAAGGCGAGAATAAAATAAGGGAAAATTTTTCCGATGTGGACATTGCTTTTGTGTTCATGTATTACACCACTTTCAATATCTGCCTTTATTTCCAATCTTTGGTTTATAATAGAAAAAATTAATACAATCGGAACAATCGACAGGGTGCGTGTGAGCTTTACAATAACCGAGTATGCACCAGCTGCATCAGAGAAAGCGTATCCTGCTGCAACTACCGAAGATGTATCATTTACTGCAGTTCCTGCCCACAGACCAAACCCAATATCACTCATATTAAAATGGCGACCCATAATGGGGAATAGAATAACCATTAAAACGTCGAAGATAAAGGTTGCAGAAATTGCATATGCAATATCCCTGTCTTTTGCATGAATTACTGGTGCAATTGCTGCAATGGCAGAGCCACCACAAATAC
>CAYJNB010000433.1:0-1432 GCA_964371205.1 uncultured Treponemataceae bacterium | reverse complement strand
CTACCAAGAATCTGGTAAATCGTCTAAATCACGTGCTTCCAACTGATACAAGTCAGTTACAGCGCGCATATCATCAAAATAGATATAATAAATGCCATAAGCATCTAGTGGATCACATTCAACTTTAAAACCTGCAATTGTTATACCAGCACTTCCTGGATAACGCTTACTTTCTTGAACAATACCACGCACACCATCTATTGAAGGTGGAATAGCAACAGTAATTTTTTTCCATCCTGAGAAGTTTAAAGTTCCCATTGGAAGTTCAAAATATTTTCCGTTTACATCTCGAAGCATAAGCACCAATTCGTGATCAAAGTTACGTCCTGCAACCCAAACAGATACAGTTTTTGTAATACCTTCGATAGGCAATGCTGAAGTTGGAGTAATGTACATAGAAATAAATCCGCGACGGAAGAATTCTGTTTTTACACCAAGAACTTTTTCATCAACTGTTCCTTCTGGTAATTCTGGAGGAAGTTCTTCTTTTGCTAAAGGAGCACCACCAAATAAACGTGTAGAAATTACACCATCATCTGGAGAAATAAAAGAAAACCAAGATGCTTCTCTTTCGAATAAGTCAACAGAAACTTCTTTTAAGAACTGTCTTGCACTATCCGGTGCCAAAGAGTCCGGTGTAGGCGATGCTAAGCTTTCTGCAGGAGCTTCTCCTTGCTGAGCTACAACTAGACTCATACAAAGCAAAGCTAAAAGTATTAAAACTAATTTTTTCATTGTGCAGACTCCTCATCCTCAAATACAAAATCTTGCACTTCATAACCATCAAAGTGCTCATCATAGGTATTAGTAATATATTTTAATTGATCAAGGAAGATAACAAAATTATCTACTGGAGCCGCTGCTGCAGTTGTTACTCTAAAACCTACAAATGAAAGATTAGGACGTCCTGATCTATAGCGAGATTTTTGTTTTAATGTGTGTGGAATTTTTACAGAGAAATATTGCCAACCATCAAAGTTTAATCTAGTTACTGGGAAGGTAAAGACCTTTCCTTCTGCGTCACGAATCATAATGTGTAAGGCGTAGTCGTAGTTTGCACCCCAAACCCACATGTCTACACTTTTTACATTTCCAAAGAAATCAGGTTCGTATGGAGCTAATTCTCCATTTTCGTCTTGAGCTTGTGGATAGATTTCAAACCAGTTATCTCCCTTACGAGCATAACTAACTTCTACACCTAAAATTTTTCTTACGTCTTCAGGGCTTTGACCCGGCAGGCGCAATCCTAATGGAATACCATCAAAAATTGAAGCGTTGGATATCCTGCCATGATAAAGCTACTTGCTGATGCGGTTCCATGTCCAATCCATACTCTCGGGTGTGTCAAACGAGTCTACAATCACCGATTCAATGTTTGCTGTATTTGCTGTTTGTGAAACAACAGGAAATGCCAGTAAACTTGCGAGGACGA
>CAYJNB010000432.1:0-1433 GCA_964371205.1 uncultured Treponemataceae bacterium | reverse complement strand
GCAGAGCAATAGGAACAGAACTCATAGCTAAGTCCCCTTCAGTTAAACTAACAAAGGCGGTTAAAAATTCTTTTATTGGACGTGTTACATCAAGCGATATGACAAGAGCTGCAACTACACTAAGAGCAGTAACTATAACACTTATAATAAGGATAACTTGAGAGTCTCTGTTTGCATCGGCCTCAACCAAGTCTCTTCTCCCATTTACATACTCTCGTTGTAGTTCGTTATATTTTGCTGCATAATCATCTACTATTATTCCGTGCTCTTTTACTTGATCTAGCAGTGCAATTGCTGTAGCTTCATAAGTAATTGCAGCTTTTGCCCAATCGTCTATTGCGGTGTACATTATGGTTATAGCTTTTTCCATATCTGCTAGAACCACACTTGTTTCTTCTGTTGTTTCGAGGGACCTCATTGTATCACAAACTTCTTTAAGGCTGTTTCGAAGAGGGCCTACAGTAGTTTGGAATGCTTCGTATGATGGAGTAACTCCTGCTGCAAGCTGTGTTTCAAGATTACGATTTTCAACCCGTATTTGTTCCAAAAGAAGTACGGCTGCGGCAGAACTATCGGTACTGATTATAAGAAGATCTGTAACATTATCGACACTACGATTTGTATCCTGTGTACTCCAGTAACTGTATACAGAGACTCCAAGGGATAAGATTGCAATTAGTAAAAAGCCCCCTAAAACTTTTACCTTAACCTTTAAATTACTTAAACTCATGTTGTCCTCCTATGGTGCTCAATAAGTAAATGCATAGTAATTGTAGATAAAATTCTAACTAGTATAAAAATTATACATCGAGAGTTTATCGGCGTCAAACATTAAATTTAAAAAAGAGCATGCATATGTGTTTAAATAAAAAAACTGATACGTTAATTTTTAACGTACCAGTTTTTATTCATTTTTTTGTTTTAAGTTTTATTTATCTAAAACTCTTCAAAATCCTCATCAGAAATTCTCACATCAGGTGTGTATTCATTATCAGGAGAACGTTTTGGAGTCGTTTGAACAGGAGACTCTTGTACAGACTCTTCTTTCACAATAGTATTAGTTTGTCTTGGTTGAGGAGCAGCTAATCGTTTTGGCTTTTTAGGAGTCTCAGTTCCATCAGGAATTATAAAGAAAGAAATAGTTTCTTGTAACTCTGCAGCATGAGAAGATAATTCTTCTGCCATAGCAGCAAGTTGCTCAGATGCCGAAGCGTTTTGCTGTGTAACGGTATCCATTTGCACAATAGCCTTGTTTACTTGTTGAGCTCCAATATCTTGCTCTCTACTTGCAGCAGATATTTCTTGTACTAATTCTGCTGTTCTTTGAATCTCAGGAATAACTGAAGCAATAAGTTCGCCACTTTGCTCTGCAATCGCTACACTGCCTCGAGATAGTTCGCTAATTTCTGCCGCAGCAATTTGACTACGTTCTG
>CAYJNB010000431.1:0-1433 GCA_964371205.1 uncultured Treponemataceae bacterium | reverse complement strand
ACTTGTCAATAGACATATCAATTTTTTTTGATGTATTTGAATTTTAATTTAGAGACTTGCATAAGTTAAACCAATTAAGGTATTCATCTCGAAAATACGAATTTTTTAAAAAAACAAAGTTAAATTCACGTTTGTGATTAAAACCTTTGATTGGAATCTCGAATAAATCTCCATCATGCAAATTTGAAAGAGCCGCTACCTTGTACATAAAACTAATCCCGCAACCAGCGGTAACTAATTCTTTAATTGCACTCATACTTCCCACTTCAATTATAGAATGAAACTGCTCAATAGACTGGCTTTTTTCTTCGAGTATTTGCTCAAGAACCTTGCGAGTACCAGAACCTTTTTCGCGAATAATAAGCCTTTCATTGCAAAGTTTTTCTAAATCTATTTCCTGTGCATATTTTTTCTTAGAAACTCCAATAAATGGCTCATTCGAAAATATACACGAATCATACCTAGTCTTATCAAAGAAACCTTCTATAAATGCAAATTGAATTTTTCCTTCATCTAGTTTTGCCAAAAGCTCTTTTGTATTATCAACACTCATACTTAATTGTAGTGCTGGCTGTTTTACAAGTAATTTTTTAATTATTCTAGGCATTACATATTCTCCAATACTAAGAGTAGCTCCAAACGAGATGCTTGTTGACTCAGCTGTTTCTAGGCGAATAGTTTTAGTAGCCTTTTGACAATCGACATGTAGTGTAGATAAAAATGAAAATAAAGACATCCCCTTTGCAGTTAATGCAAATTTGCGCTTATTAAAAGTAATTAGTGTACCGCCATATTCCTCTTCCAAAGCCCGTATGTGCTGAGAAACAGCTGGCTGAGTGATGCACAATACTTCGGCAGCTTTTGTAAAGTTTTTTTGCCTACACACCTCTAAAAATGTTTTGTGTTTAAAATCAATCATTTCTTCCTAGAATTTATAATCATAAATTTTTCTTATAGTTAGATAAAAAAATATAATTTGATTTTATAATCTAACTATGATATTGTCAAGGTATGAAAAAATTAGCAGGAATTGGTTTAACCGTCGTACTCGCACTTATAGCGATACAGATTAGTAGTTTTATTCCTTATCATTTAATCAGCGCAAGTGTATTTGCTCTCTTACTTGGTATGGCATTAAATCCCTTTGCTCATCACGTAATTTTAAAACCTGGGATTCAGTTTGTTTCAAAAAAAGTCTTGCGTGCAGCCATTATAATTATGGGACTCACCTTGAGCTTTTCTCAAGTTGTTCTAGTTGGCAAGTTTTCGCTTTTTGTAATGGTCTTTACGCTTTTTACCGCTTTTGGCGGAGGGTATCTTTTTGGTAAACTCTTTGGCATGAACTGGAAGCTTTCGAGCCTTATCAGTGCTGGAACTGGTATTTGTGGTGGCTCTGCCATTGCAGCAATTGCACCAGTAATTCATGCAAAAGA
>CAYJNB010000430.1:0-1438 GCA_964371205.1 uncultured Treponemataceae bacterium | reverse complement strand
GTTTGTCGCTTTTCGAGCCCAAGATGGGTATACGCTTTTTCTGTAACCATGCGCCCCCGCGGAGTGCGCTGAATGAGCCCAGATTGAATTAAGTAAGGTTCGTAGTAATCTTCGAGGGTATCAACAGACTCACCTATAGAAATAGCGAGGGTTTCGGCTCCAACAGGCCCTCCACCGTAATTTTCGATAATTAGGCGAAGAATTTCTCTGTCGTAACGTTCTAAGCCAAGGGAATCTATTTGCAGTTTATTTAAGCCCTGCTTTACTACAGAGAGTGTTATGGTGCCATCTGCAAGAATGTCTGCAAAGTCTCTCATTCTGCGCAATACCCTGTTTGCAACCCGTGGAGTTCCACGTGAGCATTGAGCCATGAGTAAAGCTGCATCCTTATCGACCTTTGTATTAAGTATTTTTGCTGAGCGGTGAATAATTGTTGCTAACTCATCTGTTGAATAAAAACTAAAGCGCTGTACAATACCAAAACGACTAATTAATGGACTCGAAACCGTTCCAGCCTTTGTTGTCGCTCCAACGAGTGTAAACGGCGGAATGGGAATACGTACTGTACGTGCAGAAGGACCCTGCCCGATTATCCAGTCGAGCTCAAAATCTTCCATTGCAATGTAGAGCATCTCTTCTATAGCCGGTTTAAGACGGTGTATCTCGTCTATAAAAAAAACAGTTCGCTCTGTTACGGTAGACAGAATACCAGCTAAGTCCTTTGGCTTATCAAGTGCAGGCGCGCTGGTTACTTTAAAATCTACTTCGAGCTCATTTGCGGTTATATGTGCAAGTGTTGTCTTACCCAATCCTGGAGGTCCAATTAAAAAAAGGTGATCGAGGTGTTCTTTGCGCGCCTTTGCAGCTTCTATAAAAACACTCAAATTTTCTTTTATTAGTGATTGACCTAAAAATTCATTGAGAGCTTTTGGGCGTAAACCGCCTTCTCTATCGTCATCAAATTGCGGAAGTTCTGCGTGTAAAAAACTGTTTTCGTCTATCATTAGTTAGCAAGCTCCATAATTGCTCGGCGGAATAGAAAGTCCTCTTGTTCAGATTTTGTCTTTGCTGTATCTAGCTCTTTTTCTAAATTACTAACAACTTCATCGACTGCTTTTTTCTCGTAGCCCATTTGTACCAGGGCTGCACTTACGTCCTGCCACTTAGTTGTTTTCTTTATAGTGATTGTTTCTGTTTCGCCCATACTTAGCTTACCTTTAAGCGCTAAGAGCATTTTTTGAGCCGTTTTTTTGCCAATGCCAGAGATTGCTTCGAGCCGCGCAAGATCTTCTGATTCTAAGGCCTGTGCAAGTTGCTGAGCACTAATACTCGAGAGTATTTTTATTGCAGCTTTTGGACCAACCCCTTCTACCTTCATTAAATCTAAAAATACGGAACGCTCCTCGATACTCGCAAAACCGAACATGCGCATTCCATC
>CAYJNB010000429.1:0-1447 GCA_964371205.1 uncultured Treponemataceae bacterium | reverse complement strand
CTTACGCGCTACGGTGCGACTCAACAGAATAGAATAGAGGCAAACTCGTATGAGCTTATGCAATTGGCTCGTGTTATTGCACAGTATAAGGGTTTGTATAGAATTGTTACCAAAGACGATGAGCTTTTGGCAGAGATTTCTGGAAAGATGCGGCACGATACGGCAGAGCTTTCTTTGTTTCCAACGGTGGGAGACTTTGTGCTTATTACCTGTTCTGAGGGGCAAACGCATGCTACGATTCATCAGGTGTTAACGCGAAAGAGTATGTTTACCAGAAAGGCTGTTGGTCAAAAGGGCGAAGTGCAGGTAATTTCTGCTAATATCGACACGGTGTTTATTTGTATGTCGCTTAATAATAACTATAACATTAGCCGTCTTGAGCGCTATCTTTCTGTTGCGTGGGATAGTGGAGCAACGCCGGTTATTGTGCTTACCAAGTCTGATTTATGCGAGAATCTTGAGTCTGTTTTGCAAGAGGTAGAGAGCGTTTCGGCTTTTTCGGATATTGTGTGTGTGTCTAAGTTCGATACAGATATAACTTCTAAGTTTGCTCATTACTTCGAAAAAGGTATTACTGCGGTTTTTGTTGGCTCCTCTGGGGTTGGTAAGTCAACCTTAATTAATATGCTTTTGGGGCAAGATGCTATAGAAACGGCAGAAATTGGTAAAGACGATAAGGGGCGGCACACTACAACGGGCAAAGAGATGTTTCCCTGTCCGCTCGGTGGGGTAGTTATCGATACTCCGGGTATGAGAGAGCTTGGTGCAGAGAGTGCAGACCTTTCTACTACCTTTGACGATATAGAAGAGCTTGCCTCTCAGTGTAAGTTTGCCGATTGTAGCCACTCGGTAGAAAAGGGGTGTGCTATTCTCGATGCAATAGAAAAAGGTGAGTTAGACGAGAGGCGTTTTAATAACTACCAAAAACTTTTGAATGAGTCTTCGTACGAGGGTTTGAGCAGTAAGGAGCTCGAAAAGAAAAAGCTTGAGAGAATGTTCAAAGACGTTGGTGGCATGAAAAACATGCGCAAGTTTATGAAAGATCATAAGAATAAGTAGGATGGGGTAAAAAGTAGATTTTTTGTACGATTTTTCTTGCGTTTCCTACACTTTCATGGTAATATTTAAAGGATGTAAAAAAATCGGGAGTATGTGAATGGAGAGGAGTAGTAAGCGTAAAATTCTCATTGTCGATGATAATGTTACAAATCTAAGCATTGCACGCAAAGCTTTATGTGATGACTACAATGTAGTGCTCATAAAAGATGGTGCGATGGCTTTAGCAGAAATTCCAAAAGTTATGCCCGACCTTATTTTGCTCGATGTCGAAATGCCCGGTTTGAGTGGCTTTGACGTTATTCGTGTTTTAAAAAACGATATGGGCGAGCAATGCAAGAGTATTCCGGTTATTTTTCTTACCGCAAAAGACGATGGAGAGAGCGAGTTT
>CAYJNB010000428.1:0-1451 GCA_964371205.1 uncultured Treponemataceae bacterium | reverse complement strand
TAGACTAAAAAGAACTAAAAGAGTAAAAACAGTATTTTCTGGTGAATGATTTGATATAATAGTATCTTTCGCAACCTTTGATCGAAGATCAAGCAAGTCATCTTTATAAGAAGCCCATAAAATAAGATTTACCATAAAATCTAGATTTTGTGGATTATTTGTTACTTGTACTAAATTTGATACAAAATATTCATTTGGGATTACAATAATACGAGGAATACGTTGCGAAATATCTGAGGCTTTTGTGTAATAATTTGGAAGTCTAATTTGTGAATATGCCCCTAATATGGACGGATTATATCCTTGCTGAGGGGAATGTGTGGTAAAAGGATCGGTGTTTATTGCATGTTCTTCTGCTCTCCAAGATTCTTGCGATGAATTAAAAAGAATCGTTTGGTTTATCATACTGTTTAATTGCAAGGAATTAGGCCAGTATAAAACTAAATCTGTTACGATACTTTTTTTTGCTAAGTCATTCTCTGTATTATCGGCTGTAAGTTTTGGGAAAAAAGGATAATCTAGGTAGTGTAATTGTTCAATTTCTTCTGATCTCTGTGTCTGAAGTGTAATACGTCTGTTTTGTGAATCAAGTACAGTATTAGTATCTATTGAAAATCCCCAAACTTCAAGTAAGTTTAGTAAAGTACTTTCTTTTTGAGGCAAACGTATTTGCCAAGTTTCTAAGTTAACATCTGTTGCAGAACTAGCAAAAATTGCAGAACCACCTCTTTGTACAAACGATTCTATCTCAAAAACATCAGAGTCTGTAAAATTATGAGAACCAATTACTAATAATGGATATAATACTTGTAATTGTGGTAAATCTGTTGCGTTTATACGTATACTTGAGATTCCTGCAATTTCTAACCAAGGCATTAGATATGAATAATGTGTCTCAAAAGCTGCATTTCCCCCATAGAGAATATATACCCCTTGGGCGATACCAGCAGTTAATAATTGAATTCTTGTTGTTAATTCATACTCGAGATTAGAGACAGATAAAACAAAAGGAATTACTAAGGTGCTACCTTTGTATTCTAGCACAATACCTGAATAAACAGTATCTAGAACTACTTCACCATTCTTTTGCACTTCTACTTGATGTGGTGTAACCCCTACTGACTCTAATGAATTCTCTACACTTTCTGTATGTGGATCTACGAATCTGAGCAGGATATTCTTATTTTGAGATGCATACAGAAACAAAAAATCAGTTACTGATTGTGTTTGAGGATATAACCTATCAATTTGTTCAGACATATAATATGTAATACTCAATGTTTCTCTAACATCATTTAATGTAGATATAGTTATGTCTGTTAAACTAAACAATTTTGAATTCGAAAAATCAATTCGTTGATAAAATTTAGTTGAATTTAATAATAACAGTAAAAATACGAGAATTGAGAGCTTATAAATTTTATTATGTTGTGCATTTTTTTTATCATTCA
>CAYJNB010000427.1:592-1465 GCA_964371205.1 uncultured Treponemataceae bacterium | reverse complement strand
AAAATTTTATTAGTAAGGAGTGTGTATGAGAGTTGAGTATATCAATCCATTTGTTGAAGCAGCATACAATATTTTGTCTGAAGTGCTTGGAGGAGAGATACAAAGAGGCTCATTGTACTTAAAGTCAACTTCTATGCCTGTTATGGGTGTAGCAGCGCTCGTTGGTCTCGCAGGTGATGTAGAAGGTCGGGTTTTATTCGATATGACACTTGATACTGCATTAAAAATTGCATCAAAAATGAACATGGAAGAAATTCCTGAATTTGATGATTTAGCAAAGGCTACTATTACTGAATTAGCTAACTTAATTGCAGCTCAAGCTGTAACAAAATTACATGGCTTAGGCTTTAGGTTTGACCTTACTCCGCCGACACTGTTTACAGGTGAAAAAATGGAAATTTCTGCTAACAGTATTGAAGCCGTAATTGTACCTATGAATACAGAACAGGGTGCTTTGGAAGTTAATATTGCAATTCGCGAAAGAGTTTAAGGGAAGGTGAAAGTATGAAAACAAAACAAGATTTTCCAGCATTAAATGATTCTGCTCCCAGTGGTTTAAAAGAAGACGGAACACAAGTACGTGTAATGATAGTTGATGACTCAATTTTCGTAGCAAAACAAATAAGTCAAATTCTTTCTAGTCAGGGTTATGAAATTATAACTACAGCAGCAGATGGTAAAGAAGGTGTAGATAAATATAGAGAGCTCTCACCTAATATTGATCTAGTTACAATGGATATTACTATGCCACGTATGGACGGTATTACTGCTCTTGAGCAAATCATGGCTTTTGATAAGAATGCTAAGGTTGTTATGATTAGTGCTCTTGGTAAAGAAGAATTAGTTAAAAAAGCATTATTGCTTGGAGCAAAA
>CAYJNB010000427.1:0-530 GCA_964371205.1 uncultured Treponemataceae bacterium | reverse complement strand
TACACATAGAGCAAATTGTTCTAAGTTTTGAGACGTACGTATATAGTACGTCTTTTTTTGTGTGTAGATTATCTTTTTGTAAGAATAACATAATCTCATCTAAGGAAAGTGCTGCATTTGCTTTTTGTACCAGTACTGAAAAAATATTACGACACCTTCCAGATATACTTTTATTCGAGGTAGTATATGAATTTAGTAAGTCTGCTGGGTGACACATAATAGCCTCTTCAAATGCGCGTATGTACATTTCGTATTCTGGAGAGTTAAACTTATCTAGCCAATATTCCAGCAATGTGTCGTTTTTATTATCGTTAAATACTAGAACAGGACAATTGTATCCAAGTCTCTTAATATGATCTTCGATTGAAAACTTACCTAGACCAATAATGTTTCTATCTACTATGAACATATCAAAAACTATTGTTGTTACTAGTTTATGGCATTCATCGAGGTCTGTAGCTTTATATGTTTCTAATTGTAATTGCTCGGCACAAAAACCGATATTAAATAATAATTCTGGAGAATCACAA
>CAYJNB010000426.1:0-1468 GCA_964371205.1 uncultured Treponemataceae bacterium | reverse complement strand
CTCTTGGAGCGCCAACCGCAGCCTTATCGTGCGAAATTGAGTTTTGTGTTTTTGCAATACAAATAGGCAAGTTAGAATACCCTTCTTTTTCCATTTGTGCAAGTTTTTTCTTTGCTGTATCAGAAAAATCTACTTGTTTTGCACGATAAATCGTTTTTGCAACTGTTTCAATTTTTTGTGCTAACGGAAGTTCAAGCTCATAAAATGAATGTGTGTTGTTCTGCGTTTCGGCAAGTTCTACCACTTTTTGTGCAAGTTCAGTGGTCCCGTTTCCACCTTTTCCCCAGCCTTCGCTAAGGATAGCAGGAACCCCTTTTTGCTCCGCAAGTTTTTGCAATAAGCTAACTTCTTCTGTACTATCGGTTACAAAGTGATTTACCGCAACCACCACCGGGGCACCACTTTTTTGCATGTTTTCTATGTGTACCGCTAAGTTTTCAAAGCCTTTTTCGAGAGCTTCGAGGTTTGGATTCGAAAGTTCATTTTTTGCAACTCCTCCATGCATTTTAAGGGCACGAATTGTTGCGACAATAACTATTGCATCAGGATAGATACCAGTTTGACGACATTTTATGTCTAAGAATTTTTCTGCTCCAAGATCTGCCCCAAATCCGGCTTCGGTTACGGTGTATTCGCTTGAGGCAAGGGCACATAGTGTAGCATTAACACTATTGCAACCATGTGCAATATTTGCAAATGGTCCGCCATGTACAAAAACCGGAGTATTTTCGAGTGTTTGTACAATGTTTGGACATAGGGCATCTTTTAATACTGCTGCAATTGCACCGGTTATTCCAAGTTCTTTCAGTTTAACAAGGCTGCCGTCGTAGCGGCGCGCAATTACAATATTGTTGAGCCTATTTTTTAAATCACTTATTGACTGCGAAAGGCAGAGGATTGCCATAATTTCGCTAGCTACTGATATACAAAAATTGTCTTCTCGAGGTATCCCTTGCGCTTTACCTCCAAGTCCGATAATTATATTTCTTAAAGCACGGTCATTTAAGTCAACACAGCGTTTCCAAGAAATGGTACGTGCATCAATGTTTTGCTCATTACCTTGTTGAATATGGTTATCGATAAGTGCTGCAATTAAATTGTTTGCAGTAGTTATTGCGTGTATGTCGCCGGTAAAGTGTAGGTTTATGTCTTCCATTGGAACAACTTGCGAGTAACCTCCGCCTGCTGCTCCACCTTTTACTCCAAAACAGGGACCAAGTGAAGGCTCACGTAGTGCTGCTACACTCTTTTTTCCTATTTTGCGTAAACCGTCGGTAAGTCCAATCGTTACTGTTGTTTTTCCTTCTCCCGCAGGGGTAGGTGTTACAGCAGTAACAAGAATAAGTTTACCTCTCTTGCCACTTTTTGCTTGTTCAATAAGTTGCTTTGTTTTTTTAAGCGAAATTTTTGCCTTATATGCACCATACTGAACAAGTTCATCTTCTGATAGATGTACTGAGGCTGCAAT
>CAYJNB010000425.1:0-1468 GCA_964371205.1 uncultured Treponemataceae bacterium | reverse complement strand
TACAACCGTACCGGTACGCCGAGTTTGTCTAAGTCCGTTTTAATTGATTGCACGGTGTAGCCCCCCGAATGAACCATGGACGCAATGAGCGCTGCATCTGCTTTGCCTTCTTTAAGTACATCTGCAAGGTGTTGTGGAGTTCCGCCGCCGCCTGAGGCAACAATGGGAACGTCGACTGCTTCAGAAATCATGCGGGTAAGGGTAAGCTCGTAGCCGGCCTTTGTTCCGTCGGCGTCAATTGAATTGAGCACTATTTCTCCGGCACCCAATTCTACCGCTTGTTTTGCCCACTCTAGCGCATCGAGTTCTGTTTCGACACGGCCACCGTTGATTACCACGCGGTAACCGCTCGGGCAGCTTGCATCTTTTTTTGCGTCCATTCCCAACACAATGCATTGGTTTCCAAAAATGCGTGCACCCTCGGTTATGAGCGCGGGATTTTTTACTGCTTGCGAGTTAAGGCTTATTTTTTCTGCTCCTGCCAAAATGGTTGAGCGAATATCTTCGATGGTACCAATGCCGCCGCCGACGCAAAAGGGAATGCATACTTGCGAGGCAACGCGGTCAATCAATTGTAAGATTGGTCCTCTGCCTGCAGCCGATGCCATAATATCGTAAAATACTAATTCGTCTACGCCCTGTCGGTAGTATTCTGCCGCCATTTCTACCGGGTCGCCAATGTCAACATTGTTTTGAAATTTTACGCCCTTTGTTGTTCTGCCGTCTTTTACATCGAGGCAAACTACAATTCTCTTTTTTAGCATGATGCTGCCTCCAATGCAAAGTTTTTAAGTAAGCGCAAACCTACTTCGCCCGATTTTTCTGGGTGAAATTGAAAGGCTGTTATATTATTACTTTTAATTACTGAAGGAACGGGTACTCCATAATCTGCAACAGCTGCGATTATGCTTGAGTCTTCGGGCTGAATTGCATAGGAGTGCACAAAGTACACGTCTCCGTTTTCGGGCGTTCCGTCAAAAATATATGTACAAGTGTCGCTTTTTCCAAAAGCTGTTTTTTCGAGAGAATTCCAACCCATGTGTGGAATTTTTAAGCCCAGCTCAGAGGGGTTTTTAATTCCCTCTTCTTCATACAGCCCCGCAAAATGGCGAATCTTACCCTTAAGTAAGCCAAGACAGGTAGTGTCTCCTTCTTCAGAATAATCAAAAATAATTTGCGAGCCAAGGCAAATCCCTAAAAGCGGAATTCCTTGTGCTGTTTTATCTTTTAAAAACGAATCAAAACCGGTTTTTGCCAGTTCGCTCATGGCGTAGCGAGCTTCGCCCACTCCGGGAAAAATGAGTTTTTTCGAATTCTCTAAATCTTTCGGGTTCTTTGAGATAATGTACTCAATATTCAGTAAGTCGAGGGCACGGGCAACACTCGGAATGTTCCCTGCGTTATAATCAATTATTCCAATAGTAGACATGTAAGCATTGTATTGTGTGTTCTAAGAATGGTCAAGAAC
>CAYJNB010000424.1:1076-1471 GCA_964371205.1 uncultured Treponemataceae bacterium | reverse complement strand
ATTAAATGATCAATACCATATAAGGCGATTCTTCTATAATCCCCTATAATTCTTCCACGTCCATAAGCATCTGGAAGACCAGTTAATACACCTACTTTACGCATAGTACGCATTTCTTTAGTATATACATCATATACACCTTGATTATGTGTTTTTCTATGTGCAAACATATCTTCAACAATAGTATCAAGTTCATAACCATATTCTTTAACAGAGTTATGTACCATATTCATACCACCATATGGGTTAACAGATCTTTTAAGTGGTGCATCAGTTTGAAGTCCCACTATAACTTCTGATTCTTTTTCAATATATCCTGCTTCATACGCATTTATGCCTGACACAGTTTTAGTGTCAATATCTAGTACACCTTTTTTAAGTTCTTCTTTTAAAAG
>CAYJNB010000424.1:0-1066 GCA_964371205.1 uncultured Treponemataceae bacterium | reverse complement strand
ACATTTACTCCAAACTTTTTTTGTTTTTTCTGTTGGTTCTACTAAAAATGAATCATCTCCAGTATATTCCTTATAATTGTTTAAGATGAAATCTCTAACATCTATTTTTTTTGTCCAATTTCCTTCTATAAACGAATTCCACTCTTGCATAATTACCTCCAATAAAATTATAACATGTCGTAATATAATATAATGTTGCAACTGCAACATTATTAAACTTTTAATACATTGCCTACAACTAGTCAAATTAACGCAAATTATATAGCATAAAATTTGACGAACATATCAATAATACCATATTATTATGTAATCTTACAATACTTTTTATGCAATATTTAAAGAAACTAAAAAAAGGATTAAAATCCTCTATTTCTTAAGAAAGCAGGAACATCTGTATCATCACTTTCTTCTTGAACTGGTCTTGTTGTATATGTTGGAGTAACTTCTCTATTTTGTTCAAACCCAGTAGCTATAACAGTAACTATTAACTCATCATCTAAGTTCTCATTAATTACAGCTCCAAATATTGTATTTATATCAGTATTAGCATGTTCTCTAATAACTTCATTTGCTTCTTCAACTTCAAATAATGTTAAATTAGCTCCACCTGTAACATTTATGATGGCATCAGTTGCTCCACTAATACTAGTTTCTAAAAGTGGTGATGAAACTGCATTTAAAGCCGCTGTTCTAGCTCTACCTTCACCAACACCCATTCCAATACCAATTAAAGCAGAACCTCTTTTTTCCATTACTGTTTTAACATCAGCAAAATCTAAGTTGATAAGCCCTGCTACTGCAATCAAATCACTTATAGACTGAACACCACTTCTTAAAACATTATCTGCTTCTTTAAAAGATTCAAGTAATGGTGTTGACTTGTCAACGATTTCTCTTAATCTATCATTAGGTATTACAATTAATGTATCTACATGTTTTTTAAGTTCTTCAAGTCCAGCTAAAGCTTTTTTCATTCTAGGTGTACCTTCAAAACTAAATGGTTTTGTAACAATACCAACTGTTAGTGCTCCTAAACTTTGAGCAATATCAGCAATAACAGGTGCAG
>CAYJNB010000423.1:0-1478 GCA_964371205.1 uncultured Treponemataceae bacterium | reverse complement strand
CCTGTTAAATCAATAAAATTTCCCATAATATTACCGCCTTTTGTAATTGCCTTAATTTAAAAAAGGGCAACAAGTTAAGGCAAACTTGCTTTCGTGTAGCTATTCACTAGCCCTAATTTTATATAAATTTATTATACACCTAGTATAATATTTTGTCAAGAGAAAAGCACCCACTTTTTGTGAGTGCTTAATTGTTATTCAAAACTATTATACATATCTGCACAGCCTTGCTTATAGCCTTTAAATTCAGCTCGTAAAACCTTTAAATCTGTGTCGGCTCTTTCAAGTGCTTGTGTTTTTAATTTGCTTTGTTCCTCAAAGTAATTCGCTAACTGCTCTACTATTGCATTTACGCAATCCCCACTTGTTACTATGCTTTTGATTTTTTCTTTGTTCATATTCTTTTCTAGCTCCTTTACATCTGTTAATGTTTTAGTGCAAGCGTTTGCAAACTTCTCTTGTGCTTGAGGAGTCCACGCTAAATGTGCCCATTTTGCCATAGCGTGAGGCTCATTGTTTTTGTCTTTCATTGGTCATATCCTTTCTAAATGTTTTTTTAGTTTACTGCACAAATAATAATTTTCACAGCTTATAGTTACATAAGAATTTAATTGCCCTGTACAATCTTTTGCTTGGGTAGTTCTTACATCTAATTCCAAATTAGGACAATCAACGCAATATTGATGAAAAGTATAATCAACTTTTACTGTATTCATATTTACCTCTCTTTCAACGCTTGCAAGGCTTCGGCTTCGGTGAGAAAATAATATTCACCTATCATGCTTGGATATATTAAAGCCTCTATAATGTTTTCTTCAACAAATCGGACTGTCAAATAATCACTTGTCTTTTCTTTACAGTGTGTGTAACTTGAAATGTAACACTTAAACACTTTATATTTAGCATCAGATTTTTTGTATTTATTGACACAATACAAGTAATTCCCCACCTTACAAGGCAGTTTTATAAGCAACCCTTGCTCCTCTGCTTTCTCATATTCGGCTAATTTAGCTTTTAGTTGGGTAAGTTCAGCTGTAAGTCTTTCGTTTTCTCTTGTGCATTTTGCAAAACTACATAAAACATTTTTAATATCTTCTGATAAATTTTGATTAATATGCGTTTCTTTATTTTTTTGACATTCTTTGCATAATCCGTCAAAATTTATATTTACAGGTGCAAAGTCTTGTTTGCATTTTTCACATTTCATATTTACCTCATTTTATAGGCGTAGTTTGCCATTTAGATTTAGGCAATCCACTATCACTTGAAATCTTATTATATACTTTTTGTCTAGCTTGTAAAACTTTTTTCTTTTGTGCTATCCAGTCGCTATCGCCTGTCTTTTCTGCTACTGCTAAAGCTTCTTTTGCACGTCTTACGTTTAATCCTGCAGCATTCTGTAAATCTCTTGCTTTTAACAGTGACATTTCTTTGCCGTTTACTGTTACAGTTTTGTTGCTTTCATCTTTAATTTTTTG
>CAYJNB010000422.1:0-1482 GCA_964371205.1 uncultured Treponemataceae bacterium | reverse complement strand
TCTAACAAATAATGAAGAAAAAACTATAGTAGAAGAATTTAGTGGACTACGATTGCAAAAGTGCATGCTATATTATGATTCGTATATTGTTTTTGATAAAGAAATACGCGATGAAAAATATTTAGAGGATTTTGAATTTACAGTAGATGGCAATACTAGACATATCAACTATAAGTTTGTTGAATCAGATAATGAAAGATTAGTTCAAGTTTCAGATATACTAATAAGTTTAGTAAGTAAATTTTTAACTTATATAGTTTATGAATTTAATGAAAATAGCATGACAGATATAAATAATCAAAAATTACATGTTAGGAAAAATATTAAAAAAATGTTAATGATAATGAAAAAGTCATATGAACATGATTCATATTTGATATCATCTGTATCTGCAATGCAAGAGAATCAGGATAGAGATATAGTAATTGATTATTTGATAAAAAATATAGTAATATAATAAATTTTATGATAGGATAGTAGCAATTAAAGGAGTAAAGTTTATGAGAAGAAGATTAATAGCAAAAGAAGTGGAATATTATTATAATTTATTGAAAGTAGAAAAAAAACAAGAAAATAATTATATAGTTATTACAAATTGGGATAAAATAAGCACAGCACTTTATAAATTAAATGAATTTGATTTTATTGGTGATAGTATTCAAAAAATATTTGATATGGGAGCGGCTTATATGTCTTCACAAAAATCTATATCAATTCCTAACAATGATTATGCTAGATTTGATTTATATTTAAATTATACAAAAGCTAAATGCGAAGCAATAATTACATTATATAGTAATATGGTTGATGCTGAAAATAATTTGTATATAAAGTTACCAAATGATTTGCATGATTTAAATACATTGTCTGATATAGTATCTAAATTAGATTTGGTATTCAACAAATGTCCTATTTTTAGTGAAAAAATTGGTAATGTTACTTTTACAAGAGTCGAAGAAGGGTCTAGTTGGTTGGTTTTTGTTTTTGCTACTTCTGCTGTAACTAAAGGACTAGATTGGATAGCAAAATTTGTTAAAACTTGTTGTGAAATTAGAAACTTGAATGAAACATATAAAGGTCTTAAATTAGAAAATGCATTAAAAAAGATTCAAATTGAAAGTAAAGATAGAGAAGATTTATTGAAAAAATTTAAAGAGGCAAAACAAAAAGAACTTAAAGAAATGTGCTTAAATATGTTTGCAGATATAAATACCGATAAAAATGAAATAAAACCCGAAGAAGAATCTAGAATTGTTCATTGTATGTTGGAGATGGCGGAACTTTTGGACTTGGGAATTGAAATATACCCTTCTTCAGATGCCAGCGAAGAAATAAAAAATATTTTTCCTAAAAGAGAAGAACAAAAATATTTGCCTAAATCACAAGAGTTATTAACTAACAAAACCGAAGATTAACTATATAAAAATAGAAAAAATAAAATGATATACTGATAAAATACAAATTAGCAGTATTTTTGTCAAG
>CAYJNB010000421.1:0-1485 GCA_964371205.1 uncultured Treponemataceae bacterium | reverse complement strand
AAGGTAATCTCGCTAGGCAATCTGCTACCTTCTGGGGTTATATGCATCCAATTAAAAACATGTTTGCCATTTTTTAGTACTGTTTCAAAATTAATGCGTGCCATTTCTGCGGAGGATTTTCCATTTGGCTGAAACGGTGGAGAAAACTCATAGAATCTGTCTAAAAATTCACCGCCATTTTTAATTTTAAACATTTCTAAGATATGTTCATTGCACATAATATTGAGCATATCTTTAGTCCACAAGTTGAGCCCTAACGGAGCTGCTCCTGCTATAGCTTTTAATATCTTCGAAGCATTAAATTCATTTTCTATATCTTTTGGGCTGTTATTTTTAAGTGTTATGTTCTTATCGTTACTCATATTAGATCTCCTAAAAAAATCGTGCTAATAGTACCTTGTAAACCATAACAAGTATTTCTATCTCTATTTTTACTTGCTAATTGTATCACAGCGATTTGTTATACTCAATACATATGTATGTCTCATTTATCGTAAACGCTGTGTAATACAGCAAGGCATTCTTTGTTATATATTTGGCGTAAAATATCGTTGCAATAATCAATTTTTTTTCTTACAATAAATCCATGACGTATACACTCGGAAAAAACTATAAAATCTTATTAGAAGCCTCTGGAGTAAATACCGAAAGCTTATATAAAAAGCACAGTTTACCTTGTAGCGCAAATAAGGATTTGGGTGTAACAAGAGAAACCTATATTGCACTAATGAAAGAAATAGATGCACAAGCAGATTATGTAAAAATAGTATCTATGTGTGAGGTAAAGCACCTTGCATCTTTTAATCCGGCAGTGTATGCAGGGCTCTGTGCACAAAATGGACTTGAGTGCTTTAAAAGGCTTTCTGCTTTTAAGAAACTGGTAGGTCCGTTTGCAATCAACATAATTGAGAAAGAAGATATTGTTTCCCTGCAGTTCACCTTTGATGACACTTCTGAGGTGCCAAAACTTTTGCAAGTAACGGAATGTGCAATTGTGCTAAGCCTTGTACGCACCGGAACCGGTAAGAAAATAATGCCACATAGTATTGAATCAATAAGCCCATACGAAGATGCCTTAACACAGTTTTTTGCTCTAAAAAAGATTGGAAATGCTAATAATAGTATTAGTTTTTTAAAGACGGACTTACTTGAGCCTTTTATTACCGAAAATAATGTTATGTGGGAATATCTTGAGCCTGAGTTAACGCGGCGCGTAAAGTTGCTCGAGAGTGAACAAACTATTTGTGAGCAAATACGCAATATTCTAAATGAGCTTATTCCTGCAGGTAGGGGTAGTATAGAAGATGTGGCATTTGAACTTGCGCTTTCTACTCGCACATTACAACGAAAACTCCAAGGAGAAAATACATCGTTTATACATGAATTAAATCATGCAAAAGAAGCACTCGCAAAAAGTTTGCTCCTAAAAAAAGAGCTAGATATAAAAAAAGTCTCTTACCTCTTGGGTTATGCAGATCCATCATC
>CAYJNB010000420.1:0-1486 GCA_964371205.1 uncultured Treponemataceae bacterium | reverse complement strand
AATATCGTATAGACTTTGTTTTGTTCATATAGCATACCTTGTATATACATAGTATGTTATATATGAGAATATGTCAATAATAGTTTTACAGATAAATGACATCTAATTATTTAGAGTTGTTTTATTTTTGCAACACATTTTTCATTTTGTTATAAGTCGAATAATAAAAAAATGAAAAATGTAGAGAATTTCTTAAACTGTTTTTTTACTAAGAAAACAAGCTCCTCCGCGCACTTCCCCAAATCACTTTTTTTCACTATACTAGTAGACCTAAAACAGTAACAAAACAAGATGAGGAAAGAGTTATGTCACAAAAAATTCAAATGAAAAATGCGATTGCCGAGCTTGATGGCGATGAGATGACCCGTGTATTGTGGGAAGTTATTAAAGAAAAATTACTTACTCCCTTTGTGGATTTAAAAACTGAATATTTTGACCTTGGCTTAAAAGAGAGAGACAATACCGACGATAAGGTTACCTACGATTCTGCCGAGGCAATTAAGCGCCTTGGGGTTGGTGTAAAGTGTGCTACAATCACTTCTAACGCTGCTCGTGTTGAAGAATATAACTTAAAGGGGCTCACACCGAGTCCAAACGGCATTATTCGTGCTGAACTTGACGGAACTGTTTTTAGAAAAACTATTCCGGTAAAAAACATAAAAGGAACCGTTACCTGTTGGGAAAAACCGATGGTTCTTGGTCGTCATGCATATGGCGATGTGTACAAAAACTGCGAAATGTATGTGGATGGTCCCGGAAAGGCTGAATTAGTATTTACCGGAGCCGACGGAAAAGAAGTTCGCCAAACAATTATGCAAATGAAGGGTCCTGGAATCCTGCAAGGAATCCACAACACTGATGCTTCAATTGAAAGTTTTGCCCGCGCTTGTTTTATGTATGCCCTACAAGAAAATATTGATGTGTGGTTTGCCACAAAAGATACTATTTCTAAAACCTACGATGGACGCTTTAAAGAAGTGTTCCAACGCATTTATGACGAAGAATTTAAGGCCGACTTTGAAAAAATAGGCAAAGAATATTTTTACACCCTTATTGACGATGCAGTTGCACGCGTTATGCAAACAAAGGGTGGCTTTTTATGGGCTTGTAAAAACTACGATGGCGACGTTATGAGCGACATGGTTGCATCCGCTTCCGGTAGTCTTGCAATGATGACCAGCGTTCTTGTTTCTCCTGACGGAAAGTTTGAATACGAGGCTGCTCACGGAACTGTGCAACGACACTATTATAAATGGCAAAAGGGAGAAAAAACCTCTACAAACCCGGTAGCCCTTATTTTTGCGTGGACAGGGGCTCTTGCAAAACGTGCAGAGCTTGACAGTACCCCAGAACTTGCAAAATTTGCTGAAAAACTCGAAAAAGCAACACTCGATACCATTGAGTCAGGTTCAATGACCGGCGACCTTGCCCGCATTGCAAATCCACCGGCAAAAGAAGTGCTCGACTCATGGCAATTCATCGACGC
>CAYJNB010000419.1:0-1488 GCA_964371205.1 uncultured Treponemataceae bacterium | reverse complement strand
CTTCCTTAACAGCAACCCAAACACCGGGTCCCATTGTTGAGTTTACAGAAACAGAGCGAATGTAATTAGCTTTAGCATCTGATGGCTTCTTGCGTGTAATTTCTTCCATGAGCGCATTTGCGTTTTCTGCAATTTTTGCAGCATCCATAGAAACCTTACCAACTGCAAGGTGAACAACACCACCCTTATCAGCACGATATTCTACACGACCTTTTTTAAGTTCGTTAATAGCCGCTGCAATGTCGTTTGTTACTGTACCAGTTTTTGGGTTAGGCATAAGACCTTTGCGTCCAAGAACCATACCCAAACGACCAACGTCTTTCATCATATCAGGTGTAGCTACTGCAACATCAAAGTCGAGCCAACCACCCTTTACTTTTTCGATATAATCGTCAGCACCAGCAAATGAAGCACCTGCATCAAGAGCTTCTTTTACACGATCTTCCTTACAGAAAACCAACACTTTCTTTTCGCCTTTAAATTGATTTGGTAAAACCAATGTATCGCGAACTGTTTGGCTTTTACTTAAGGTTAAACTAACGTGAATTTCAACAGTTTCATCGAATTTTGCAAAAGCAATACTCTTTGCTGTTTCACATGCTTTTTGCATATCATAAGAAGCGGCTGTATCAAATTTTTTAAGCGCTTCTACATATTTTTTTCCATGTTTCATACTAGCGCTCCACCTCTACACCCATACTGCGAGCAGTACCAGCGATGATTTTTTTAGCTGCTTCGATATCGTTTGCATTAATGTCAGGCATTTTTGTTTTTGCGATTTCTTCGAGCTTTTCTTTTGTTAACTTTCCAACTTTGTCTTTTAAAGGATTACCAGAACCCTTTTCGAGACCAATAGCCTTTTTAATAAGAACTGGTGCTGGAGGAGTTTTAAGAATAAATGTGTACGTTTTATCTTGATAAACGGTAAGAACACAAGGAATAATTAATCCCGGTTCCATTGACTTTGTGCGATCATTAAATTGTTGCACAAACTGAGGGGCACTAACACCGTGTGGTCCAAGAGCTGGTCCGATAGGTGGAGCTGGAGTAGCTTTTCCTGCGGGACACTGCAACTTGATAACGGCTGTTACCTTTTTCTTTGGCGCTGCCATAGATTCTCCTTACATATTGGTGTAACGATAAGTTTTAACTTACTCGTTTAACGAGATGCCTTCGCCAACGGCGCATCACCTCTCCCAAAAGGAACTTTCGTTCCGAGGGTATATCTACTAAACCCTTGAATCAACAAGGATCAAGTTTATATTTTTTCTACTTGCAAAAGATCAACTTCGACCGGAGTTGCCCGACCGAAAATTCCAACCATAACTTTAAGTTTATTTTTTTCTGCATTAACTTCTTCGATTGAGCCAGTAAAACTTGCAAACGGCCCATCAATAACTTTAACTTGTTCACCAACAGAAAAATTCTGTTTGAGACGAGGAGCTTTATCTCCTTTAATCTCTCCAGCTTTTAACAACAATGCTTTTG
>CAYJNB010000418.1:0-1490 GCA_964371205.1 uncultured Treponemataceae bacterium | reverse complement strand
CAGTTCTGTTAATAGGTGTCATTACAGGAATTGTAAGTGGAGTTTCACTTGTTCCTGTTAATGTATAACCATCGTGAGCTGCTTTCCAAGCTGTATCAACACCAACTGAGCCTGCTGATCCACCTGTTACGTTTGTAGGAGTAACGTTTACTCCAAGTTCTTCTGCAAGACCTGCACCTACTGCACGTGCCCAAACATCTGTTCCACCACCAGCACCAAATGGGATAATCATAGTGATATCTCTAGCTGGATACGCTTCTTCTGCTCCACCACCTGCGAATGCAGAAGCCACTAACATTACTGACATGATAATTGTCAATACTTTTGATTTTTTGAACATATACTGCTCCTTTTTATTTTATATATATGCACTAAGCATATTATATTCAGTTTTTTATACAAAAAGACTTACACATCATCATGTATTCTATTCTTCCATGTAGACAAAGATTCATCTACAACCGAGCTAATGCTCTCAAAATCTTTATCTATAATGCAATCGAGCATGCGCTGATGATACTCAACTGCACGAGACTCTCTTTTCTCTGAAAGAACTGTATCTCCAATTGACTGATAAAAAATGCTATACACACCCTTTACTAAACGAGAGAAGAAGGTATTTTTACATGACTCTATTAATGCCATATGAAAGTCATAATCATATTCTCTAGCGCTTTCTATATCCCCAGAAAAAAATGCATCTTGCATTTTTAACACATTCTCCTGCAGAAACTTTATTTCATTATAAGAAATTTTATTTGCCGCCATTCGAACCGTTGCATCATCTAGTACTTGTCGCAATTCTAATAACTCTGCATCTGTACTCATTCCAGAAATAATACTGTAGATAACTTTATCAAACATAGAAGGGTTTACTTGAGAGCAAACATAGGTTCCATCACCTCGTTTTATTTCAAGAACCCCCATTGCAACAAGTATCTTTATAGCTTCTCTAATTGAATTACGACTTATTTCAAGCATATTCATTAAGTCGTATTCATTAGGAATTTTTGTCCCTGGAGGATATGTTCCATCAATTATTCCACTGGTTATATAATTCATAACCTGATCAACGATGGAGTCTTTTTTTATTGCCGTTGTTTTTTCTTTTTTTATATTCATAATTCTATTTTACATACAACGTAGTACGTAGGATGTATTTTATAATAAATCAAGTCTGTCCATCTGTCAAGTTTAAAATAAAAAAAAGTTTACTAGTAATTGAGGTTTTCGAAAAAAATTGGAGAGAGGCGCTCGAACAAACATACCTTTGATTTTTCTGTGCGTCAGGAGGACGCACCTAGCGAACGAGCTTGCTTGCAAACTCGGTAGTTACAAAAACAGCTGTCTAAAGTTTAAAACAAGTTTTCGTAGAAAACTTGAAAAGGCGCTCAACAAAAGCCTATGTTACCTATCGATTTATTAGCGCCGTAACAGTCCCTACGGGAATCGAAGGGGACGAGTTTAATTTATAAGAAAACAGATGACGC
>CAYJNB010000417.1:0-1496 GCA_964371205.1 uncultured Treponemataceae bacterium | reverse complement strand
AATAATACACATAACGAAATTATTGAAGAAAATATAAATAAACAACATCATATAAATAGAATTATTCCAACAATGTATCTATGCCGTGTATTAGGTAGAGATATTTTACTTCAAGAAGATGAAGAATTAAGAAAGGGTTTATATGAGCGATATATTGCAGCTTTTAATCAACTTGATTCCTTAATGGAGGAATATCTTGCAGGCGAAACAGGAGCTGAGGCAGAGAGTTTTAAAGCTATTATTTCTGATAAAGAGTTATACAAAGAGGCAATGATATTATCTGCAGATTTAAAAAATGAGGGCGAAAAAGATTTAGAAGCACTCATAGCACTTAGAAGTGTTACTCCAATTGCAAATAACTTTTTTGGCAGTATGGAACAGCTTTTAAAAGATGAACAAATTAAAGCAGATATTCATTATGAAGATGTTCCACAAATTGTACGCAATGTTGCTATAATTTGTGTTATAATTACCCTCCTAGCGATTATTGTAAACTTTTTTGTTTTAAAGAGTCTGAGCAAAAAAATAAGCCGACCATTTAAGCAAATTGCCGCAGAGTGCGACGTTCTAGCAAAGGGTGATTTTACCGGAAAGACACCTTCTTTTGGTACAACAGAGGCACAAGAAATTGCAGATGGGCTTAATCAAATTCGCTCAAATATGACAGAACTTGTAAAGGCATTACATAATTCATCTCAAAATATAACTTCAGTAAATACTGACTTATTTGAATCAACTCAAAATTCACTGCAAAGTATACAAGAAGTTGAAAAATCTGTTACAAATATTTCAACACAAATCTCTGCTGTTATGCAAGGCACAACGGAAGCTGTTGGAGAAATAGAAAATTCGATTGGAAGCCTTGATAATCAAATAGCAAAACAATCAACATTTTTAGAAAATTCATCGAGTGCCATAAAAGAAATGACAGAAAACATTGCATCAATTGACTCAAATGCAACAACTATGAGCAACTTAGTAAACAAACTTGTTGAAAATGTAGAAAAAGAACATGCATACATTGAAGAATCAAATGGAAAACTACAGGGCGTTAGTGTAAACTCAGGTTCCCTTATCGAAATAAATGAACTTATTGCAAATGTTGCAGCACAAACAAACCTTCTTGCTATGAATGCAGCTATTGAAGCAGCACATGCTGGTGATGCAGGTAAGGGGTTTGCTGTTGTAGCTGACGAAATTCGTAAACTTGCTGAAACTACCGCAAATCAATCAAAAAATGCTAGTTCCGTAATTGTTTCAATAAAAAAAGACATTGAACAAATTGTTGATTTTTCTGATAAGTTAATAGATTCAGCGAATACAACAATGGAAGTTAGCTCACAAGTTTCTCAAATAACAGAAGAAGTAAGAAATGCAATGCAAGAACAATCAATCGGGTCGCGTCAAGTTTTTGATGACATGGTTAGTGTTGATCAAATTACACACGAAATTCGCAAAAACTCAAAAGACATTTTAGCAGTAACAAATGAAGCTCG
>CAYJNB010000416.1:0-1500 GCA_964371205.1 uncultured Treponemataceae bacterium | reverse complement strand
TGTGCAAATGTTGAACTGCCTGAGTGTACTCACCTTGTGCATAGAATTCTAAACCTGTATCGTAAACGCTATTTGCGGTTTGTTCTTCTATGCTAGTAGTAAACTCTTGTGCTCCCAATACGGAACATGCAGCTATCATAAAAATTGCAAGTATAATCTTAAAACGTATAGTAAAAATTATGTAACTCCTAATTTTGTATTATTCTTTTGTAATTTTTTCTAGTTCTTTTGTAGAAAACCTAACGGCTTTTAACCTCTGTTACCGGAAAAAACCGATCGGTCGCTTTTATATTCGACAAGTGAATTGAGCTTCCCTTATTTTCTGCTAAAAATTCATCAAAAGTCTTTTCTTTGGCATTTTCAAAAACAGTTACGCCAAAACCAAAGGAGGGATCAAAATAAGGAATAAGCACTGCAACACGATTAAAGGGGGCAACCTCTGATCCTGGAGCATCGTCTGGATTACGGATAGCAGCAAGATAAAAACGGTCGGGATGTAGAACAGCCATAACGTATAAGAGCGGTTTTATTAGGTTTGTATTAAAACCGGTATTTTTTGCATAACCTTCAGTCCTTGTAGGTCCTTCGGGTGTTTTGTATGTAGAGAAAAAATTTTGATTTACATCTGCAATAGTTGGCTCTTTTTTTAAGCCAGTTCCAGTATCGGTGGAAGTCATAGCTGCGCCTAGGTTTCTGCACCAGTTGAGCGCTTTAAAAGTATTTTTTTGTATTGCGATTTCTTCTTCCCACTCAGCAGAAAACTCAAGAGTTTGTTGTTGCAGTGGTTTTATTTTTGTATATCCACCAGCAATTGGTTCAACCAAACCATCGACAACCCATTTAGAAAAGCCATACGTATTGACACCGCGAGAGCCTTCTGGTTCTTTACGCGGAGCGCCAGAAGAAAGATACACAGCCTCTCCATATTCGTTATACCCAGCATCCTCAACATAAGTAAATGTTGGTAGATTCTCTCTAATAGATTCTGCTAGATAGAGGTTATAATAATACAGACGAGGATCAATTCGAGTATACTGCCAAGGAACAAGAGGGGTTGTAATATTAACCACATCATAAAAACTCATAGTATACAATTCTTCTGTGGAGTGATGAATCGGCACATTATAAGAAAGGTAAGCATCAAAAACAATAAAGTCGAGTACATTTTTAGGATTTCGGGGGCGTAGCTGTGCATAGACGCCATTTGAATCAAAGTAGTAGCGAAATGCAAAAGGCTCTCCAGTTGTTGAGTCGCGCAAAAGAGCCCAACTACCAATTACCTCGAGAGGGAAGGTATAGTCTGCTTGCCGAGGAGAAATAACTATTGCCGTGTAACCTTCTATTATTTCTGGCCGTACTTGAAACACTTGTGCAGTACTATTTAAGTGTACCTCTGGACGTTTTTCTTTTATTACATCAATAGGAGCTTCGAGCCAAGTTTGGAGAATATTTTTTCGAATAGTTGCTGTCTCGCTTACATCGAGAGAGTTAAAAAAGGCG
>CAYJNB010000415.1:0-1507 GCA_964371205.1 uncultured Treponemataceae bacterium | reverse complement strand
AATCCCTTTTGTACAGCAGATGTCGACATGCACACTATTTATTACGGCGAAATTGTAGATTCATACATTATTGAATAGCTAGGACTAATTCGGATTATAAAACTCATCGACTGAGAGGATTCCCTGTTCTATAGCACTTTCTTTCATGTAACTGTAGGCATGAGCAAAACTGGTAAACAAATAGGGAATGAAGAAAAATAAACCTATAAACATAGCAATAAAGCTTGCAAATGCTGCGAAAAATAATCCTTCTCTGTTTATAACGTTATTTTGATTCGCAATAATTGCAGTTACGTAGATTGTCAGTCCCGGAAGGATTGCAATGAACATTTTTCCGGTAAAACTAAACATCATACAAAGTAAGTTCCATCTATTTCCGCGAGTAAGCGTTCGACTAATACCAAAAGAGCGAGAAATACCGATTTGTGGGTTATCTGCTAAAACAAATAAAATTTGCGAAAAGGTCAACATGTGTACAAATGCCGGTATTATAAGAAACAATCCACCCAATATAATTCGAATAAGAAACAATAAGGTAGCAAAGCCTCCTTTTACTAAAAAAGAAAAATCGCTTTTAAAAGTTTTTAGTTCTACTAAATCAGGATTATATGAAAATTTTAAAAAGTAATGGAATATAATTTGTACAAACATTCCCATAAGCACGTATATAAGAATATGTATCAGTGGTGCAACAGTGGTAAATATATGTGTATAAGCCTTAAAAAAACTCACTAGATCTAGAGAAAAATGCGATGAAACAGGCTTAACACAAAAGATTAGAAGAGCTACTAAAATCATCATTACGCAATAGTGTGCATAAACTTTAATAATTGCAAACAGTGCTTTATTGTAGTAGCCTTCTAACTGCTCTTTTGCATCTGTTTTGAATCGGACTCTATCAAACATATCCTCTCCTAGTCTCTTGAACAAAGTGTAGCATAGTTGGAGACTTTTTTTCAAGTTTGTGAGTCACAACGTAGCAGTTTATTTGCGCCCTATTGAAGCCATGCCTTAAAAAATGTTATAATGAACCATCTTTTTTTTTGAGGTACGATATGAAAAAAATCGGTATTGTAATGGGGAGCGCTTCTGACTTACCCATCGTTCAAAAAGCAGCTGACAGATTAGAAGCTTTGGGAATCCCCTACGAAATGCGTGTTCTTTCTGCACACAGAACCCCAGCAGAAACAGCCGAATTTGCATCAACTGCACGAGATAATGGCATTGGTGTTTTAATAGCCGCAGCAGGAAAGGCAGCAGCTTTACCAGGTGTAGTAGCGGCATATACAACCTTACCCGTCATTGGTCTTCCAATTGCAGGCTCTCAGCTTGATGGAACCGATGCTCTTTACTCAATCGTACAAATGCCGGCAGGAATCCCTGTGGCAACCGTAGCTATAAATGGTGCAGAAAACGCAGCTCTTCTTGCTGCTCACATCTTAGCAGTTACAGACACTACAATTCAAACAGCATTAGAAGATTATAGAAAACAAACATCAGATGCAGT
>CAYJNB010000414.1:0-1510 GCA_964371205.1 uncultured Treponemataceae bacterium | reverse complement strand
GAGATTACCTTGATTAAACTAGACTCTTCTTCGAAAGAAGACTATGTGGTGGGGTTCATTAAAGATTTGCGTGCAGAATTTGATTATGATAACTTCGACAACAACTATGACTATTACTTTACAGACAAGATTCCCAAAAATATTTTAATGGAAGAAATGTCTGATCTGACCGACGAATGGTTTTATTCCATAGATCTCCGAACAGGAAATTTACATTACTACGGCAAGATATGGTTTAGTGAGTATGCAAGTCAGGAGATGGTTACCGAGAGTACTGTCCTTGAACAGGGTTTTATTCATGAAGATGACATTGCTCTTTATAAGGAAATGGTATACCAGATTAAATCCGGCGTTTTAAGTAGCAGCGACATAAGACTTTTAAACGATGATAACACCTACCGATATCACCGAATTACAAACAAGCTTATTTGTGACAGCTCCGGCACACCGGTTTTTGTGTTAGGAAAAGGTATTGATGTACATGAGCAACTAGTAATAGAAGAGCGCTCACAAAAGGATTTATTAACCGATTGTTATAACAAAATAAGTGCAGAAAATATTATTTCTGCAAAACTCGCTTCAAATACCGACTCTACTCATGTGCTTTATATTATAGATATTGATAATTTTAAGGCTATAAACGATAATTTAGGACACTTTTTTGGCGATGAAGTATTAAGAGACATTTCGGCTGGCTTAAAGGCGGCTTTTAGAGATGTTGACATAGTAGCTAGAATTGGCGGGGATGAATTTATTATTTTTGTTGAAAATTTGTCCGATATGGACATTATAACAACGAAAGCCGAAAAAATCCTTGAAGTATATCGAAAAACGTATTCAGGAGAATACAAAGACTATTCTATTTCCGGAAGCGTAGGTATCGCTCTGTATCCACAAAACGGCAAGACTTACGACGATTTATATCAAAACGCAGATAAAGCCCTTAACCATGCAAAGGTTAGAGGCAAAAATAGATACATGGTCTATTCTGACGACTTTACTATTGGAACAACAAGAAGTGTTACTAAAATTGAAAATGCAAATAGAATTGCAAGTTCCTTTTTCGATTATGACCTTATTTCTGCTGTATTTAACATTCTATATGAAAAAGATGGTAACAGTGATTCTATTAATTTAGCCCTCAGCTATTTGGGGCAAAAATATGGAGTTGATAGAAGCTATATTTTTGAAACATTAGATGATGGCCTTACATTAACCAATACGTTCGAATATTGCAAAGAAGGCATTACCAGCGAGATAGCCAACTTGCAAGGCATTCCGTACGAACTATTTGCAGACTTTCTAAATAAGGCACATAATAATATTATTTACTCTAACAACTTAAGAGAAACTTTAGAACATGATAGAGCCTTTGAGATTATGGATGACCAAGGCATCTTATCCTTTGTACATGCTCAAATTAAGCGTGACGATAAATTGACTTTTTTTATTGGACTAGATGATTGCACAAAAACCCGAATATGGACAGAAAGAGAAATTAATAGCTTGC
>CAYJNB010000413.1:0-1510 GCA_964371205.1 uncultured Treponemataceae bacterium | reverse complement strand
TAACTTACAAGCTTATGTAGACGGAACTCCGGTAAACGTTGTAAACAAATAAGTTTTTAACTTTGCGTTTAAGCAAACGAAAGCCCACAGTCAATTGATTGTGGGCTTTTTTTTATGTAACCGAAGCTCCCTTGGTTTATTTTTCATTATATTGAAAATAGTTTTTCAATAAGATATACTGTTGCATAGTTAATAGATTATTATATATTAAGGATTAAAAATGAAAAAAATACTCTTATTATTACTCATACTGGTACTAATTTCATGTAGTGAAAACACACAAGAAAGCACTACAGAAACAGAAATAGACACTACAGTAGAAAAACCACAAGAAATAGCAGAAACTATAGAGATTGATAATACGCTACTTATAAATGACGAACAACTAAAAGAACTACTGGTTGTTCTCGAAAGCTTACAAGGACAAAAAGAAATAAGTCAAATACAAAGACTATTAGAGACTAAAAATATTAATGAAACTGGGTGGAGGGACTCATCTTCCCTAATTTTAGCTTGCCGAGAAGGTTATGTAGACTTAGTAAAAATTTTGGTAAAGCATGGGGCTGATATAGAGGCTGTTGATGGTATTGATTACAGTGCACTGATGTGGGCATCTTATAACGGACGTACAGAAATATTACAGTTTTTGATTGAAAGCGGTGCTGATACATCAGCCATGACAATACGAGAATGGGCTTCTGCAGGTATAAAAGAAAAAGTACTTACATTAATTGGTAGTGGAGCAGATGTAAATGAATCCACTTCGTATGGAACGACTGCTCTTATGAGAGCGTCTGCAAATGGCTTTACAGAGATAGTGCAAATACTGATTGAAAATGGAGCAATCGTAAACGCCAGAACTGATGAAGGAGGTACAGCCTTAAATGAGGCTACCTACGGTGGATATAGAGAAATAGTACGAATCTTACTTAATAATGGAGCGCGCAATAGTGATGCTATACTTAATGCAGTATTGAGTGGAGATTTAGAAATAGTTAAAATGCTTGTAGAGTCGGGTACTGATATTGATGGTTATACCAAATACACCGGTACATCATTAACCCTTGCATTTGATAAAAACCATTTAGAAATAGCTGAGTATTTACTTAAAAATGGTGCAGATACAACAATAGAAGACGACGGCTTTACCGTTTATAATGAAGTTGCATATGATAATAATCTAGAAGGTATGAAACTGCTAATTGCATATGGTGAGGACGTGAATACAAAAACATATAACAACACCACGGCATTAATGTCGGCAGTTTATGCCGGAAATATTGAGATGGTCGAATTGCTTATAAATGCAGGAGCCGATGTTACCTGTGTGGCTAGCTCTACCGGTTTTACTGCTCTGAGCGCTGCTATAGAAAGTGACTATACTGAAATTATAGCTTTATTAAAAGCTGCCGGGGCAACTGAGTAAAATAAAGCTACATCAACTTATGGGCTACTTTAAATCGATTTTTTAACTATCTCTAAAAAATACTGGTGCACGCCAGTATCCGTT
>CAYJNB010000412.1:0-1515 GCA_964371205.1 uncultured Treponemataceae bacterium | reverse complement strand
TAAGAGTGGAAAGTTGAAAGTGGAGAGGGGAAACTCTCACCTATCAACTCTAAACTCTCAACTACATAAAAGGGTGCTATGACAAAAAGTATTGTTGAAGAAAAAAGTTTTAATTTTGCAGTTCGAATTGTAAACTTGTATAAATATTTAAGCGACACGAAAAAAGAATACATTCTATCAAAGCAATTATTAAGGGCAGGTACAAGTGTAGGGGCAAATATAAGTGAAGCTCTTGAAGGTCAAAGTAAAAAAGATTATTTATCAAAAATGAATATATCTTTAAAAGAAATGAGAGAAACCATATATTGGTTACGATTATTAAAAGAAACGGACTACCTCAATGATGTAGAATATGAGTCGATCTATGAAGATGGAATTGAAATTAAAAAAATGCTAACTTCAATAGTAAAAACTACTAAATTAAATATTGCAAAAGGAGATACCTAATGCTTGGGAAAAAACAAAGCCACCTAAAAAGGCGGCTTAAAAAATATCGGTTTTAAAAAAATCGTTAATAAAAATGTCTGAGCAAGTAGCTCACTATAAATATATACCATAAGTGAAATCTTGTCAAGTATTTTATAAAAAGGAGAATAAAGTATGGAAATTATTACAAATGAAAATCTTTTTGATTTTTGTCGAGTTTATGATTGGATTAAAAAACTGGATGAATTAGAAAACATAATTATTCCAGAACGATGGTCTTTTGTGCAAGAAAATAAAGAAGCAAAGAACAAAAAAAATCCGATTTTGGCAAATTATATTATACACACATTTAAACGATTGCATCATGTTTGTGAACGAAATGAAGGAGACGGCGAAAAGTTACTGTATTGTGAAAACGGTTATCTTTGCTTTAATATTGGACTTTTTACTGAACATTACGAAAGAATATTTATGTTATTAAAGCAAGAAGAAAAAAAAGAAGATGATAAAAAATGGTCGCTTGTTGACTTTGTTAAAGAGAGTGATTATAGAATCTTTGATTTTGAGTTTTTGCCAATTAAAGTTCCATTTATTGAAAAAATTGATGACTTAATATATGACACTAATCTTGAACTTAGAATAAATAGTGCTCATATTTTATCAGACGAAAACAATATCAGTAGGTTACCTGAAACAATACGAGATAAACCAAATTTGCAAACACTTTTTGATGGTGCTATTACACAAGTTAAAAAGAAAATTGAAGCAAATTATAAAATAGCTGTTCCTCAGTACTATAATGGGAAAACTCAATTATTATTACCTTTATGTTTACAAGACCCAAATACAGTTGACATTGTTCTTACTGTAGAGCGAAAAGCAAATAGTTATGCAGGAAGAACTTGTTTAACCCTAGATATGGCATATAATAATGCACGCCTTGTAGCAAAACCAGAAACCCCATGGCTAGCGAGAACAGTATGAAAAAAAAATCAACTTTCAACTCTAAACTCTCCACTGAAATCTCTTCTCTTTATTCAGAAAATGCAGTGAGCCAACAACCGGCAATAGAAGTACTCAAAAAATTAG
>CAYJNB010000411.1:952-1516 GCA_964371205.1 uncultured Treponemataceae bacterium | reverse complement strand
TCAGGCCATCTGATTCCTTTTTTGTTTGTATTTGCCAAATCGTATTAATTGTGTCTATTAATGTTGCTATTTCTTTCTTGCTTATATGTGAATCGACTTTTAGAGAGGCTGTATGAAAAATAGCATAATCATTATGTGCTTTTTGGAGTTTCTCTTTGTACCTTTCTAATTCAAACTCTATGTGTGTTACTTTCTCTTTTTCTAAGAGAAAAGTATCGTATAGTTTTTCTGCATACTCTAATGAATCAGCATATGCTCTCTGAGCTGCTTGAAATAGTTCTGTAGCCTCATCTAATTCCGTGTCAATTTTATTTGCAATGATAAAACGATTTTCTTCAACTAATGAATACTCATACAACGCTTGTGCAATTTCAAGTTCATCCTTCCAATATGCAACTGTTTGCTGGGATTGGATAATTTGCGTATCTAAGCTATTTGTGTAGGGTTTTTCTAAAGATGCTGTAAAAGTATCCCCAAAAAGTTTTTTTGCGGTGTCTTTTGCAAGAGAATAATATTCTAAAACATAAGAAAACCAACCTGTTTGTGTATCTATAAGGGCATTGG
>CAYJNB010000411.1:0-935 GCA_964371205.1 uncultured Treponemataceae bacterium | reverse complement strand
TCCCAGAGATTGTTATCAAATTGTGTATGAGCATTAGCAGCAACCTGTTTTGTATATGCTTCTTTCCATTCGTTAATTTGTTTTATTATTGTGTCTATACCTCCATTAGCCAGGTATTCAATATCAACCTTATACGCGCTATTTACAGTTAATCCATCATCTGTGGTAATACCTTCAATAGTGCCAGAAGCAAAATATGCATCAAACAAGGCTGTATCTTCTGTTTTCCAATAGTAATACGTTGCTCTGTACTTTTCTGACCAATTATCAAACCATGTTTGAATACCTTGTGCAATTGTAGCTAGCATTTGTCTACTTTGATTGTACATGTCTATATGCATATCAATTTCTTGCTCTTTTCTCTGCAAACCTTCTTGTGTCGATCGTAAAAAATCGCTTTCGGCTTTTTCTAGCTGAATTATTATTTGACTCTCTTGCTCTCTCCATTTTTGTACACCTGCCGTAAATTGATTTAACACCTTTTCTTCCCAGCTAGCACGCTCAGATTTTAAATGCTCGTACGCTTCTGTCCAAGCATTTTCACTTTCGATATACGAGTGTGTTGCTGAGTCTTCCCACTCAAGTCTACTTGCTAAAAATTCAACCTCGGCATCTTCCCATTTTTGTAGGCTTTCAGCAAATGTTTTCTTAAACTGATTTAGCCAGTTTTCTTGGTCGAGCTCAAGGTTATCTCCTTTAGTCTTTTCGATACTTGCATTAAACTCTGCAAAAATATCCGTAAGCATTAGTTCTGTTTCATACTTTACTGTTTCAATTGTTTCTTGAGCAACAATAGCTGCAACTTCAGATATATGTAATCTTTGCGGAGCCTCTTTGGAATACAATAAGTCGCTAAATAAGCTATTTGTTTCTATCTGAGAAACTTTTATATACTCTGAGAGTATATAATTTTGGTACATGTCTGCTGTAGCAGT
>CAYJNB010000410.1:0-1517 GCA_964371205.1 uncultured Treponemataceae bacterium | reverse complement strand
AGCTCGTTATAAGGTAACCACTGAAAAACGGAAGTTTTTCAGTGGCCTTGTTAATAAGACAGCTCTTTTTTTATTGACAGTTTTTAAGGTATTGTCATTTATATAAAAAATCAGTACACTAGCCGCTCACAAAATATATAGTAAGGTGAGTATTTATTGAAAAGATTAAAAAACGAATGGCTTAGTAATGTTAGAGGGGATCTTCTAGCAGGTATTGTTGTGGCAATGGCTTTAATGCCAGAAGTTATAGGGTTTTCGATTGTTGCTGGTGTTGAACCAATGGTTGGAGTATATGCCTCCTTTGTTATTTCTCTTATAACGGCAATTTTTGGAGGGCGTCCGGGGCTTATTTCTGCAGCTGCAGGTGCTACAGCTCTTGTTTTAGCAAGTCTTGTTGCAACACATGGAATACAATACTTGTTTGCAGCAACTATTCTAACCGGTCTATTGCAGATTGTTTTTGGACTTCTTAAAATTGGCAAGCTTATGAAATTTATTCCAAAACCTGTAATGATTGGCTTTGTTAATGCCCTTGGAATTTTAATGTTTCAGTCGCAGGTTGCTCATTTTATTGGCAACCCACTACTAATTGGCCTAGGCGTACTTGGCGTAGCAGTTATATATTTATTCCCAAGAATAACAAAGGCAATACCATCTCCAATGGTAGCGATAGTAATTATTACCGTTGTAGTGAATGTTTTCAAAATTCAAATACCAATGCTTGGCGATCTTGGGTCAATGACAACAAAACTTCCATCGTTTATTCTTCCAGATGTACCATACACATTAGAAACATTACAAATAGTTTTTCCGTATGCTATCTCTGTTGCCCTTGTTGGAATTGTTGAATCGTTATTAACGTCTCAGTTGGTAGATGGACTCACCGATACCGATAGCGATAAAAATAAAGAAAGCGTTGGGCAAGGTTTGGCAAATGTTGGAGCCGGTTTTTTTGGAGGGATTGCAGGTTGTGGTATGATAGGTCAAACTATCGTAAACATTAACTATGGTGGTCGTGGCCGTCTTTCTACTCTTTTAGCTGGAACTATAATGCTCTTTGCTATTATTGGACTTAATGATGTAGTGGTAAAAGTTCCTGTTGTAGCGCTTGCTTCTGTTATGCTCGTTGTGTCCTTTTCTACAATAAACTGGGAGTCTTTTAAACGAATCCGACAAATTCCAAAGTCGGATACCATTATTATGTTATGTACAGTTACTGTTGTCCTTATTACACACAATCTTGCTTATGGAGTTATTGCAGGTATAGTAATTAGCTCTGTAATATTTGCTGCAAAAATGGCAGAAATAGATATTGATCACGAAATTGATGAGGATAAAATAAATTATAAAATTACCGGAGAGCTCTATTTTGCTTCTACAACTAAGTTCTTAGATTCATTTAACTATGACCATACACATGACATAAAAACAGTTCATATTGATTTTTCAAATGTAAAGGTATGGGATGAGTCGGCTGTTGAGGCAATCGACAAGGTTATTGTTAAGTACCACAATTC
>CAYJNB010000409.1:0-1523 GCA_964371205.1 uncultured Treponemataceae bacterium | reverse complement strand
CCGTTGAATAAGTAGCTTACTTACAGTATATTAAAGATAGCAATAAAACCTTTAAATACAAGAGAGAGACATATGAAAAACAAACGATTTAATGAATTAGCTGTATGTGGCATTGAAGCTGTAAAAGCATTGGAAAGAACTCATCCTGAGGCTATTAGCCGATTATATTTTACCTCGGACAGAGCGCCACACTTTGGCGGCTTGTGCAAAAAACTTGCACAAAGAAAATGCCCCTATAATTGTGTGCAAGACGCAATCGAACTCGAAAAATTAAGCGGAACAGTGCACCACCAAGGCGTAGTTGCCATGATTGTTCACCCAGAGATTCCTCGATTGAGCGAAGACGAAGTAACCGAATGGAAATCTAAAAACGAAGCTATTCTTATTTTAGACAGAATTGGAAACGCAAATAATTTGGGAGCCATTGTTCGTAGTGCTGCCTTTTTTGGTATTACAAACTTGGTTATTCCTATGGACGAGGCTCAAAGCACCATAAACACTAGCACCTACCGCGTAGCGCAAGGCGGTATGGAGTTTATGCACATTTATTCAGTTGCTTCAATTCCGCGCCTCTTACAAAGCCTCGAAAATCAATATGCGCGCATTGGTACCGATGTTCGTACAAAAAAAACTGTTTCTGACCTACCAAGTATAATCACAAAAGACGGCAAAAAAATGCCTGTCGCCCTTATTTTAGGTAACGAAGAAACTGGTATATCAGACGAAATAAAATCGCTTTGCGACGCACTAATTCGCATTCCGGGCAAACCCTTTTACACCGACTCAAACGGCGTAGAACGTGCTGCCATAGAAAGCCTTAACGTTGCGCAATCTGCAGCAATTCTCTTACACGAAATCGGAAAGCTGTAGTAGAAAAACAAAACCCCATTAACCATACAATTAACGGGGTTTATATCGAATTACTCTGTTTTTCCTTTACTGATAAGTAACTACAGCAAGATTTCTAAGTCAATTTCGCCGGCGCAGCAGGGAACGGTGATTGCCCAGTTTTCGAGCACTTGTGGATGCACCTCGCCAAAAATACCGGCAGAAACGGTTTTGCCGTCTGCGGTTTTTACTAAGATAGATGCTTGGCGACCGGGAATAAAGCGCGGATCGTCTGCTTGTTCAACTGAGTATTCGTGCCCCAAAAAGTGGAGTGTTGAAGCAACTTCACTTGCAATTACGTTGTAGTTCGAATCACCCGATGCACTCAAGAAACCGAGAGACTGACGAGTACGAGTTCCTGTATTTTCTTCTGGACAAAGGTATGCAATTTTTCCAATTTCGAAAATCTTGTGCGGGTATGGAGCATTTGCAGATACTGCTTCGGCATCTAACAAAGATGGAATAATTGACGGGCGAACAAATTGATAGTTTTCGGTCATTGGGTTTGCAACCTCAATAACATCCTTTCCATCAATATTCATACGTTCAATAAATGTCTTATATGAACCCAAATAGTTAAAAATCATTTCTTGGTAGCCTAATCCGGTCATAAGCATTTTTGCTTTGCGGCTAAA
>CAYJNB010000408.1:0-1526 GCA_964371205.1 uncultured Treponemataceae bacterium | reverse complement strand
TAAATCATACCCTTGTTGTCCGTAGGCTTCTTTTACCATTTTACTGCCTAAAAATGATTTAGGATTTACAGAAAGAACAATTGGACCGGGCGGATGATTTTTTGCCATTACCATTGTCCACATTGTAATTGCAAGTTTGCTTTGAGCATACGCATCACTGTGAGAAAGAGAACCTCCTTTTTGTAGAGCTTTAAAATCGATAGGAGCTTGTGCTGCAGAAGATAAGTTTATAACCCTGCTGTTTTCTGAGAGTAAAGGTAAAAGCTTGTTTGTAAGAATATAGGGAGCAATAGAATTAACACTAAAGCGAATATCCAAGCCATCTTGTGTGATTACCTGTTTATCGTCTACAACAAAAACGCCTGCATTGTTAATTAGTACATCTATTTTTTGCCCTTTTTGTAGGAGTTCTTCAGCCATGTGGTGAACTTCTTGTAAGTTAGAAAAGTCTGCTTTACACAACTGAATATCTATTTTAGGGTTGATTTTTAATAACAGGTCTCGTGCATTTTCGAGTCTTTGCGTATTTCGACCATGCAGAATTAGAGAAAAATCTTCTTTTGCAAAGAGTTTTGCCGCCTCAAGACCAATGCCGTCGGTAGCTCCAGTTAATAAAATAGTTTTCATATCTCTCTCCTAAATATTCGCTCTTTTATACGCAGTATGTAATATTTCCGGATCTATCTGCTTTGTTTCTCTATCGAGGTGCTCAAGAATTTGAGCTTTTTGTGTAAGTGGTGCGTTGATGGGGATAAGGTTGTAATAGTGGCCCCCGAAGAAAAACGCATCATCAAATTCGAGAAGACTCAAAAGGAGTTTTTCTTCTTCAATTTTTTCAAGCTCGGTACATTCAATAAATTCGCCGTTATCGCGCATCTTTTGTAGAGGGGTTTCATCTGCAACGGAGGTTGTCATAAGAGAAACAAGATAGGGAGGATACTTGTTCAAAAATTTTGCAGTCTCTCTAATATGAACGTCCCCGTTTCCTTTTCCAGCAACACCAAGCATAATAATAGCATCCCAATCCATGCCGGCTTCTACTACCTTTCCAATACATTCGTAGGCTTCGGTAACAGTAAAGCCCTTGTTCATTTGTGCAAGAGCTGGGTCGTAGGCGGATTCTAGTCCAACATGTAGTTCGTTATACCCCAGTTTTTTTAGGAGCTTTAAGTCTTCGACAGATTTTTTCTTGAGACTTTTTACCGAGGCATAGCAGGTAATAGTTTCAATTTCGGGAAAGTATTTTCTTATAAGCTCTGCAATTTCTACCAGTTTATCTGTAGCTAGAATGAATGGCTCCCCGTTTACCAGAAAAATGCGCTTAATGAACGAATCGGATCTTTTTAGCTCTTTTAAATCTTGCTCCACATGCTCAAGAGGCGAGACCTTAAAAGGTGTCTCTCGATACATAGTACAAAATGAACATTTATTGTGTGAACAGCCAGCTGTAACCTCTAGTAAGGGCGTGGCCGCCTCGATTGGGTGTCGGTACACTTGACCTGTGTAATGCATACTGTGCTTCCTTA
>CAYJNB010000407.1:0-1529 GCA_964371205.1 uncultured Treponemataceae bacterium | reverse complement strand
TAAAACCAACAATGTATATCTCGCCTGCCCACGGAAATGGACTTATAATAAGCGTAAATGGTTTTTCAGTTTGACTTTCAGAAGATTCTACATTTTGCCAAGGTTTCCATACGGCAAAATCGCCACCGGTAAGGGCGTGTAATTTTTCTTTTGAGGCATACCAGCGAAATTCGCTAAATTGCGGAAAGCCGTTACCAGAAAAGAGTTTGCGCAAACAGGTGAGCAGTTTGCGCTCATATAGTGAATCGAAGCTGCCGATTGCACCGCGCTCAAGGGCATTTTTTAATTCTAAACGAGATTTTCCAAAACCCCAGCCGAGTATGGCTTTTCCACCCTCTTGATACATATCTACCAAGCGCACGCCCTTTTCGGTGTACAGGTATGGGCCACGAGCGCGCTTAACCCGCCCGTAGCGTTTGGTAATTTCTTGAGTATAGTGCAAACCGTTTATTGCCCCGCAAGAATCCTGCATCATAGGCCGAGTTTTGCCAATTCCTTCTTGAGTAAGTCTGAAGCAATCGCAGGACTTGCTTTTCCGGCAGATTTTTTCATAACTTGCCCCATAAGCCAGCCGACAACGTTTGTTTTTCCAGCTTGTAACTCTTCGATTGCCTTTGGATTTTCTTCGAGAACTGAACGCACCAAAGCTTCTAGTTCACTTGAATCAGACACAACAGCAAATCCCTTTTCTGCAATAATTGCGTCGGGCATTTTGCCGTCTGTCATCATTTGAGCAAACACTTCTTTTGCTTGCTTTCCGTTTATTTTTCCATCACTTACTGCATTTACCAAGCCGGTAATGTGCTTTGGTGTAATAGCTAAATCACCAATTGTTTGATTTTTTTCGTTCAAAATAGCAAGCACTTCGGCTAAAATCCAGTTTGCAACTTTTTTTACATCTTTTGAATCTGTAGCAGCTTCTTCGAACCACAGCGAAAGCTCTCTCGTAGAGGTAAGTATTTCTACATCACCGTCAGTCAATCCGTACTCAGCCTTAAAGCGAACACGTTTTGCTTCGGGCAACTCGCCTACTTCGCTACTTGCATCTTCGATAAATTCTTCTGAAACACTAAATGGTTTTATGTCGGGTTCAACTACAAAGCGGTAGTCAACGAATGAGTTTTTTGTACGTTGTATAACAGTTTCGCCCTTTGTTTCGTCCCAACCCATGGTATTTTTATAGCCAACAACAAACTCTTGTCTATTTGTTTTAAACTCTTCTAATTGGCGAGTAATTTCGTACGAACACGCATCTTTAATTGCTCTAAATGAGTTTAAGTTTTTAATCTCAGAAATAGGAGTGTGATACTCTTTGCCGTCTTCCCAAATGGTAAGGTTAATATTGGCATCGCACCTCATGTTTCCTTCTTCGAGATTACCCTTTGTAACATTTACGTAGCGGAGAATTTCTTGCACCGTCTGCATAAAAAGAGCTGCTTCTTCGGGCGAGTTCATATCTGGCTTGGTAACAATTTCGATAAGCGGTGTACCAGAGCGGTTAAAGTCAATGTAACTGTGGTTCCCCTCTA
>CAYJNB010000406.1:0-1536 GCA_964371205.1 uncultured Treponemataceae bacterium | reverse complement strand
GATTACCGGTAGGGTAGCAAGTTGAGAATTATAATAAAAAGAGAGGCTTATTATGATTGACGCATTAAAATCAAAATCTGATCTTATAAAGCTATTTATTGATAACACACCGATTGCGTATGTTATCTTAGATAATCAATATAGGATTCACTATATAAATGAGAGTTTTGCAAAGCTTAGAAACCTTGATCGAGGTAAAGTATACGGCGATACGTGTTATAATTTATCAAATGGTGGTAAAAGGTGCGAGAATTGTGCCGTAGCTAAGTCTCTTATTAATGGTGAGAAGGCTTTTCTTTCGAGAAAAGATTTTTTACCAAATGGTGCTGTTAGGTACATTGATGATTATGCTATTCCCTTGCAACTTGACGAAGATGGAAATGTCTTGTATGTGCTAGAAATAATGATTGATCGCACAAAAGAGATGCTCGCTTTAGAACAGCGCAACAAGGATTATGACGAAATACTCCAAATTCTTTCTAGATTGTTAGAAGCAAAAGATACTTATACGGCTAGTCATTCAGATAATGTACGGAAGCTCTCTCTTAATCTTGCGCGCGCTTTAAACTTAACTCCGGATGAGGTGTTCGAAATATCGGTTGCGGCAAGTCTTCATGATATTGGTAAGGTTAGAATTCCAGATTCTATAATTAATAAAAATGGCAAGCTCACCGATGACGAATATGCAATAATAAAAAGTCATCCGGTAGAGTCATACAATATGCTTGAAGGTTTAGAGAGTTTTTCTGCGATTAGGAATATAGCCAGACATCATCATGAACGGTATGACGGGTATGGGTATCCAGATAAGCTTGCAAAAGACCAAATTTCCATTGGCTCTAAAATTGTTGCAGTTACAGATACCTATGATGCTATCACTACAACGCGCTCGTATCGAAAAGCACATACTCACGACTTTGCTTTAAAAGAAATTGAGGCGGTTATGGGAACTCAATTAGATAAAAACGTTGCTACTGCATTTATTAATATGGATTTTGACAATATGGTTGAAGACTTATACACAGCTAAGAGTTCTAGCCATCATGAGCGCGTAATTACCCAATTGACTGAGGTTGATATTGCCGACGAGAGCGAAATGTTACAATTATCGAGCATTGACCTTTCTGCATTATTCGAAAAAATATTCGAGGAAACTCCCTGTGGCTATATTTTGATGGATAAAAATCGTGGCGTACAGTACCTGAGTGACCATCTTCGTAGCTATCTTGAATTATCATCAGAAGACTCCACAAACGAAAAATGTTATGAAGTTCTTGGTCTTGGGCTACAGTCTTGCGAGAACTGTGCTGTTTTACGATGTTTAGATAGTCGCAAAGTTGAATATATGCAACAAGAGATTCTGAGCCATAGTAGAAGTAAAATTTTTGATGTATTTGCCGTTCCGCTTGTGTTACCAAATGGTGAAGTAGAAAACGTAATCGAAGTAATTATAGACCGAACAGATGAAATTTTAACACAAAGAGCGCGCAAACATGATTTTGAAAGTCTTATTACAACATTAGAAACTATATTTGC
>CAYJNB010000405.1:0-1538 GCA_964371205.1 uncultured Treponemataceae bacterium | reverse complement strand
TTAAATCGATTTTTTAACTATCTCTAAAAAATACTGGTGCACGCCAGTATCCGTTGTTACTTCTGGATGAAAGGCTGTTACCAATTGATTGGCTTGGCGGGCAGCTACAATTTTGTCGTCAACTTTAGAAAGGATTTCTACGTCTTTGCCAGCGCTCACAATGTAGGGTGCACGAATAAAGGGCATTTCCACCATTTTATTAGCAAAAGCACTAGTTGTATTAAAGCTACCAAGCTGGCGTCCATAGGCGTTGCGCTTTACTTCTATGTCCATTGTACCAAAGTGAACAGTTTCGTCATTGTGGAGTTTAGAGGCGAGTAAAATCATGCCGGCACAAGTGCCAAAGACAGGCATACCGCTCTGAATGCGTTGATTTAGTGGGTTAAACAGCTGTAATTGATGAAGGAGTTTTCCCATTACGGTACTCTCTCCTCCAGGAAGTATCAGGGCGTCAAAATTTTTCTCAAGGTCTTCAGCTTTTCGAATTTCGAAAGTGTTAACCTTGAGTTTTTTTAGCATTTGTATATGCTCAATAAAGGCGCCCTGTACGGCAAGAACAGCAACGGTCATTATTTTCCGCGTTCTGCCATAAGTAATTGAATTTCGTCTGCATTAATGCCAACCATCGCTTCGCCAAGATCTTCAGAAATTTCTGCTAAGATTTTAGGGTCGTTATAGTTTGTTACTGCTTTTACGATTGCATTTGCTCGTTTTTGTGGGTTACCAGACTTAAAGATACCAGAACCAACAAAAACCCCTTCTGCACCGAGTTGCATCATTAAAGCGGCATCGGCAGGAGTTGCAACTCCACCAGCTGCAAAGTTTACAACTGGTAATGATTTATTTTTATGCACGTATAGCACAAGTTCATAAGGAACTTGTAACTCTTTTGCAGCATTGTATAATTCGTCCTTAGAAAGACAGCTGAGTTTTTTAATTTCGCGTTGCATCATTCTCATGTGAGTAACTGCTTGCACAACATCACCCGTTCCAGGCTCGCCCTTTGTGCGAATCATTGCAGCTCCTTCGTTAATTCTGCGAAGAGCCTCTCCAAGATCTTTTGCACCACACACAAATGGAACCGCAAATTCTGATTTATCGATATGATATGTTTCGTCAGCAGGAGTTAAAACTTCGCTTTCGTCAATATAGTCAATTTCGAGAGCCTGCAAAACTTGTGCTTCTACAAAGTGTCCAATACGACATTTTGCCATAATTGGAATAGACACTGCTTTTTGTATTTCTTTTATGAGTTTTGGATCGCTCATTCTAGAAACGCCACCAGCTGCACGAATGTCTGCAGGAATTCTTTCGAGTGCCATAACAGCACAGGCACCAGCTTCTTGCGCAATTTTTGCTTGCTCAGCGTTCATTACGTCCATTATTACCCCGCCCTTAAGCATTTGGGCAAGTTGTTTATTTAACTTAAATTGTTTTGAGTTCAAATTCATAGCACTCTTTCCTTACTTAAATGATATATTGTACTGTATACTAAATTTCAAAAATTCTCAATATGTTTTGAGGGGATTTACACTAAA
>CAYJNB010000404.1:0-1539 GCA_964371205.1 uncultured Treponemataceae bacterium | reverse complement strand
TAAAAACCTTTACCAGTCATGCAAACTTAAGTAAGCCCATTAATTTTGAAGAGCTTTTTAAAAAGCAATGTGCAGAGATTCTTGCGCAATGGAAAGAGCAAACAGCACAAATAGACTTACTTATGCAGTCGCTCAAAATTACCTGCGAGAGTAGTACAAACCCCAAAACCTTAGATTCTAAGTTTTATATTAATATAAAAAAAGCTTGTTTAGATACAGAAGAGTTCGAAAAGCCAACCTCAGAAGAAATTGCATCTGCATTAAAAGGTGATTCTAACTCTTGTAAGCTACTTATTGCTTTTTATTCTGCAGTACATAGTTTTGTAAGTATTTCGCTCCCCGGAGGACGTATTACTAACCCAGAAATACTTGAATTAAAGACCTTGCACAGCAAACTTAAAGAACTGTTTTTGCTTTGGGTGGCGGTGGTAAACTATATTTTGAGCGCCGATACAATCAAGTCAATTTTTCCACTCTTGGCAGAGTTTCAAGAAGAAATAAATCGCCAAAAAAGAGCACAAAGCATGGTTAGTTACGGAGATGTTGCACAAATGGCACTCGATGTATTACTTCAGTTTCCAGATGTGAGGCAAAACGAAAAATCATCGATAAAAACTATTATGATTGACGAATTTCAAGATAATAACGATATTCAGCGCGATTTGCTTTTTTTATTGGCAGAGCGCGAAGATGTTTGTTCAAAAGGAATTCCGAGTGCAGATGCGCTCTGTGCAGATAAGCTCTTTTTTGTTGGAGACGAAAAACAATCAATTTATAAATTCCGCGGAGCAGATGTTTCAGTATTTAGAGGTTTAAAAAACGACATGGGAGCGCAATCAGAAAATCACTTTTTATCAAAGAATTATCGCTCGCACCCAACTCTTATTCACTTATTTAATACCTTTTTTGGATCAGACGGTGGGGTGTTTTTAAACGAACCGCAAGAAGCCTATGAGGCTGAATATGTACCTGCAGAAGCATTTGCCCCTCCACCGGATAGCGACGTACGCATGCATGTATTTTTGCATAATACCCATAAGGCTCAGGATGAAGAAAATCAACACTCATTTGCAGACGATGATTCTGAGGATGCAACTGAGATGGCAGAAATAAGTAGTATTGAAAAAGAGGCTCTTTTTGCAGCACGTACTATCAGCGATTTAGTTGCTAAAGGGCACAAGATATTTAAAAACAATAAGGGTAAAATTGAATACAAAGCGTGTACCTATAGTGATTTTGCGATTTTATTTCGTCGCTATAAACCTCAGTTTGAATTCGAAAAGCAATTGCGTTTGCATAATATACCGTATAATGCAGAAAGCCTTGTTGGTTTTTTTAACGATGCACCTATTAACGACATGTACTCCCTCTTACGCTTGTGTGTGTATCCGTCTGATACACATGCCTATGCCTCTCTTTTACGCTCTGCTTTTTGTGGTGTAAGCCGCGAAACAATGCTGTTTTGCTTGGCTCAAGTAGAATCTGTGAGAGTTTCTCGCAAAGAAACGGGAGAAACAGGTTTAATCGACTTGTTCTCGG
>CAYJNB010000403.1:0-1542 GCA_964371205.1 uncultured Treponemataceae bacterium | reverse complement strand
AGTATTCAGCATTTGAAGAAGCAACTGTGCCTATCTGCTCTTTTATCCTAAAAAACGGAAAAGAAAGTGAAAAAGGACTTTACTTCAAACTCTCTGATTTTAAAGGTGGTATGGAAGTGCAAAAGCAAAAAGTTCTTGAAGCACTGGCTAATAACGAATGTGGATATTTCTATGAAACGAATTTAAAGGAATTTCACAGAATTGAAGGAAAGCCTATTGCTTTTTGGTCTAGCGAAAAAATGTTTCAAGCGTTTGAACAAAATGAAGCTATCAGTAAAATAGCTCCACCAAAACAAGGGTTGGCAACAGCTAACAATGATGAATTTCTGCGTTTGTGGTTTGAAACAAATATTAATAAAATTAAATTTAACATTTCATCTTGTGATGAAGCAAATTCAAGTGGTGGCAAATGGTTTCCATATAATAAAGGTGGAGTTTTTAAGCGTTGGTATGGCAACAGAGAATATGTTGTTAATTGGGAAAATGACGGTGTATTAATTAAGAACTTTAAAGATGAAAATGGAAAAGTTAGGTCAAGACCACAGAATACTCAATATTATTTCAAGTCAGCAATAACTTGGTCTGACATTACAAGTGCAGTATTTTCGGGAAGATACTGCGAAAATGGATTTATGTTTGATGTAAAAGGTTCTAGTGGGTTCCCAAGTCATGAAAATATATATTACATTTTAGGATTTTTGAATTCGACAGTTTCACAAAAGTGTATTAAAATATTAAATCCAACCATTACAACACAAGTGGGTGATATGGCGAGGATACCTGTTGTTTTCTCAGAATATCATAAAAATATTATTGATGAATTAGTTAAAGAAAATATTTCTTTGGCTAAGGAGGATTGGGATAGTTTTGAAACTTCATGGAATTTTAAGTCACATCCACTGATAAACGGAAATAGTATTAAAGAAGCTTTTTTAATATGGAGAAGTGAATGTGAAGCTAGATTTAAAAAGCTAAAATCCAACGAAGAGCAAATCAACAGTATATTCATTGATTTGTATGGTTTAAAAGATGAGTTAAGTCCTATTGTTGAAGATAAATATGTAACTTTATATATAGCAGATGAATGTGCAGATATTAAATCACTAATAAATTTTGCTGTTTCATGCATGTTCGGAAGATATTCATTAAGTGTAAATGGCATAGTATTTGCAGGTGGTGAATTCGACATCTCTAAATACACATCATTTACACCCGATATAGATAATATTATTCCTATCTGTGATGATGAATATTTTGAAGATGACATTGTATGCAGATTTATTGAGTTTTTAAAAGTAGTTTATGGAGAAAGCACCCTTGAACAAAATCTAGAATTCATTGCCAGTGCTTTAGGTGGGAAAGGCATACCTAGGGAAGTTATTAGAAATTATTTTGTGAAAGATTTCTACAAGGAGCATTGCAATATATATTCAGTAAGAGGAGCAGGAAAGCGACCGATTTTTTGGCAATTTGATAGTGGAGAAAAGAACGGATTTAAAGCACTTATTTATATGCACAGATACGAAAGTAATCTACTTGCTC
>CAYJNB010000402.1:0-1547 GCA_964371205.1 uncultured Treponemataceae bacterium | reverse complement strand
TGGTTTAACCGCGAAGACGACTGTGACCCGCTCGTAAAAGCGGCAGTTTCGCACTTTTGGTTTGTTACGCTCCACCCCTTTGAGGACGGGAACGGACGCATAGGACGAGCCGTTTGTGATATGGCGCTTGCAAAGGCAGACAAAAATCCTGAGCGCTATTACAGCCTTTCTGCACAATTTGAAGCAGAGCGCAACGACTACTACAAACAATTAGAAGCGCAACAACGCGGAACATCAAACGTAACCCCATGGATAGAATGGTTTTTAAGCTGTTATTGCAGAGCCCTTGTATCTTCTGAAAAACGCTTACAATCGGTCTTTCAAACAAGTGCGGTGTGGAAAAAACTTGACACAGAAACCATAAACGAGCGCCAACGCCTCGTAATAAACAGGATGCTCCAAGACGACTTTGTAGGCTTTATAAATAGCTCAAAATACGCAAAACTTGCCAAGTGTTCTACCGACACCGCCCTACGCGATATGCAAGACCTAAAAGCACGTGGTGCACTCTTGCAAAACACCGCAGGAGGCAGAAGTACGTCGTACAGGTTAGTGGATTGAGTGGAAATTTATTTCTTTTTGAACTAGTCACGTTGAAGATACTTTGCGGGTAAATTTTCACATCCTAAAAAAGTATTTTCGGGCAAATCTACAGAATCAGGAATTGTAACAGATTTTAAACTGGTACAATCGGCAAAGACAACATCGCCTATTTTTTTAAGTGAAGTTGGTAACTCAATACTTGTTAGACTTGTACATTCATAAAAAGCTGATCCTGCAAGAGTGGTTGTTTATCGGTGTTACAATCTATATTTTTCTTTCTTCTAAAATACACCCTATGCAACTACTACAGCAATTACATAGGGTCAAGGAGAGTTCACTAATAAAACCCAATATTACGAATTAAGTTTCTATTATTCACCCGCTTCTAAAATTTCTATAGATTCAATCATTGTTCCTTCAAAAATTGTATCATCTATGTCCTGTAATTTACCAAAAACATTGATAAGATCACTATGAACTATTGTTGATGATTCTTTTTGCTTTACTCTATAAGGCACGCCATCTGAGAATTTAGTTATATCAAAGGCACTGCTTGTAACAAAAAATTGATCGCCAACAAGAAGCCCTTTTACTTCTTTTGATGGAAGTTTATCATAGTCAACCCGTGTATCACTGATAACTGAGAGAGCGTATACTTCGTAATCTTTTGTTATATCATCTCTAAAAGAGAATCTAAATGTTGCCTGTTTTACAGGAACATCTTTTCTACCATTATAATCTATAGTATACTCATAATTAGGATTTTTACCTAAAACACCTGCAACTACTTGCCCTTGATATTTAATTACAAGTCCATTATTTGGATCATTAATATTTACTATCTTTTCATCTACCTTAGAAATTCCTGCATTAGGGTTATTTAAACGACTCAAAAAACTATTAAATAAGAAATATTCATTAATTTGATCATTTATGAATTTTTCCATAACTAATTTCTTTTTCTCTAAATCAACAACTTCAAATTTATCAATCCAATCATACAA
>CAYJNB010000401.1:0-1550 GCA_964371205.1 uncultured Treponemataceae bacterium | reverse complement strand
CCACTTCCGCCTATTCAAAAATACAGAGGGAAAGTCTATGAAAGGGAGGCATTTGCGAAGATGATGAAAAAGTATTTTAATAGAAATAAATAAGCTAATAGCCCTTATGTGCAAGGACATGAGGGCTATTATACGATTAAGTCGAGACTACTTCAGCTGAAGGTTATGATATTACCACCTTGTAAGATATAATTTAAAAATTTCCAGCTAAATCGACTGCTCGTATTTATCTATCTCTAGAAGTCTCTTTCCAATTTCTGTAACTATCTCATCAAAAGTTTGAGTTCCAAGGTTTGTAACTTGATAGCATCTATAAGTATTATTTTTTTCATTCCCTAATATTTCACATGCATTTAAATCTACAAAATTATCAACTATATCTTCACTACTTTCTTTCATATTGAAATAAAAATTAACTAAAAAACCAGAATCTTCTTTTTTATGTAGAACAACATCAGAATCTGTTTTCCAATTTTTAAAATAAAAGCGCATTGCTGGGCGTCCCCACCAATGATGTAATCGTATTTCTACATTTTGTTGTAATTTAGAGCATAATGCTCTCTGTATATCTTGATGATAATCATTTACTACTTTTTTCTTTAGATTTTCCAATTCAATAATTCTAGAAAAATTATTAAAAATAAAATCCATTGATTGATCATCTGAACTTTTTGTAAACATGACTCCCTCCAAGTGTAATAAAAATTCACGCAATAAAACAGTCCATTTACTTAGCGGATACTCAATAATATGCTCTGACAATTTTTCCTTTATTTTAGCAATAAAACTTTTATATGTTATCACATGCCAATTTTTTAGATGCGATTTCTCATACGGAGTAAGAACGATAAAAATATGTTTTTTATTGGAATATCCCTCTTTAGACCAAGCCTCATAGTCATCAAATGGATTATTTTTTTGATGATGAAATATTTTATTTTCCAAAACTATTACCCATTGATCACTTACTAAAACCAGATCAATTCTCCCGCGAGAGGTACTTACCTCTCGCATGGGTTCATTTATAAGACTTCTGTCCAAGTTATGGAAATCTGTAGGTAAACATTCAATTAAGGCATTAAGAACTAAGGCACCCAAATTATGCGCAGCTTTATCATCACAAAAAAAAGCAAATAAATCTGTAGTTGGATTTTCATAATGTCCTTTGCCACCAACACTTAACAAATTAACCTCCTGTGGTGCGCTTGAAGGCAATTTCTTCATATCCTTAAGAAGCTTCTCGTATGCTTCAAAACAATTATGCATCATATCTTCTCCTTTCAATACCTTCTAAACTATCCATAAAGCATAATTTTAATGCAGATACATCAATAAAAAAGGTTCAGTCTCTACCTAATTTAATATATTTCTACATTACCCTCTTGGCCTATACAAAACGTCCGGTACTGTCAGCACCAAGCACATATTCACATCATCTCCATCCCAAGTAAGTCGTTCTCTACAGCGTGCTTCTTCAAGCTCACGCTCCAAATGTGCTTTTCGCACGGCATCACTCAAAGGTTCTACTCTGAGAGGGTTTCTATAGGGGC
>CAYJNB010000400.1:0-1550 GCA_964371205.1 uncultured Treponemataceae bacterium | reverse complement strand
CAAGTTTTTCTTCTCCGCCGCTTACCGTAAATGGTTTTTGCTCGGCTCCACTTGTACTGTTTTTTATGTTTTCGGTAATTTCTATTGTAACTTTTCCGGTTGAACCTGCAAGCGCCTTAATGTTATCTGCATCTGTAAGCGCTTCTAGCGTATCTGCAAAATCTTTGTCGTTTACCGTTAACGCACCTTCTTGGAAGGTATAATCAAAAGCAGTAGTATACGTAGGCTCTCCATTATAAAACAAGTAACCCTTTGTGCTTGTAAAGGTAACGGGGAAAGTTACTTTGTTGGTAAGTTCATCTTTTGTATATGGACCGACTGAGGTATATGTATATTTTTCGTGATCAGGAGCAGCTTCGAGCTTTGCCGCAATACTTGATACAACTGAAGGCACAGTTACAGACGTTCCTTCTCCGACGGCTATTTTTCGAGTACCACCTGGAGTTGAGCCTCCATCTATGGACCAACTCGTTGTGCCGATAACCATGGCATTACTTACATCCGGTTTAAGAGTTTTTACCGTTACGTCTGCTTGCAAAACCTGTAAAACTCCTGAGAAGGCGCCGTATTCATTTGTAAATGTAAGGGTTACTGTTTCTGATAGCTTACCCATATTCTCATCTGTTGCAAAGGAAGATCCGCTTGGTGGAGTAAGTGTAAATTCAAAATATGCGGTATTGTTTCCTGGTCTTTCAGCCGGCACTCTTACTTGGAGGTCGCTTGTTATTTTAAGATCAGTTAATACAGGAAGGAATGACTTTTCGAGCATTCTCTGTATAGCGTCTAATCTATTTCTACTAACAAAAATATCATCTCCAGTAAATGATACCTCATGCACTTCTGAAGAGATTAGCTGTATTTCTTGTACTCCAGCTACGCCACTTTCTTTTTCTACTGATAATCCTTTAACCAAGGTAAGATCTATATAACCGGTAAAGTCTCCAAGTACTTGTATTTCTATAGTAGGAGTCGCACTCTCAAATTTAAAACCTGTTCGAGCAAGAAGACCTGTTATTTGCACAAAAGCTGCGTTAAAATCATTACTCACCGTTACACGAATATTATCTGGAGAAATTGTCTCTAAACCTGCAGCATACAATGAATCTTTAAATGCTGCAGCAACAGAAGTCTTTACAGCCTCTGTTTTTTGATTCATTCCTCTTTCAGCAGCATCAAAGTCTACACTTACTGCGGTATTATCTGGATTTTCTGCATTAATTACAGTTGTAAAACCATCGTAATCACTGCTTTCATCTTTTTGTGTAAGTATTATTGAATCAAATCCTGCTTTTCCTGGTTCTGCAGTCATCGAAAGACTGCGCACATTATCTAAAGATATTGGTATTTGAACTGATTCATCTGGGTTTTCTGGAACCTCTGTTTCTGGGGGAGGTATAATTGTAGGAACATTACCACCACTAGTATTAGCACACCCTATTAATAGCATACTTATAAGAAAAATAAAACAAGTATTTTTCATTAAAACTCCTTAGTTTATCTTCCCCTTCCCGTTGCAGTAAAATACTTGATTTTACCCATTCTGTCAATTA
>CAYJNB010000399.1:0-1552 GCA_964371205.1 uncultured Treponemataceae bacterium | reverse complement strand
GAAGAAGCACAAGAGTCAAGTGCACAGACTAAACAGGCATTGCAAGAAGCAATTACAACCAAGAAGGTAAGCGAGGGAAGCTTCGCGATTACCGCTAGCGACATGAAAGATTATGCAAAGTGTCCTAGCTACTACATGTATACTCGTATTCTTAAACTCGATAATCCAAAAGATCAAGAAAATATGGTGAGCGCACTCGATGTGGGCTCATTTTATCATTATGTATTAAAACTTGTTTTGCAGAAAATACAGAAAACAGATAAGAGCATTCAGTTCGAAAAAATCGAAGAATATCGCATTTCTATTGAGCAGGCAGTAAAAGAAGCCTTTGAACAAACGCGCTATTTTAAAGGTATCTTGCCAAAGATGCTTGCACAAATAGTCCAAGAAAAACTTTTTAATTCACTATATGCTTTTTTTGTTTTTTTTGCAGAAGCGTATAATGGCTACGAGGTGTATGCGCTCGAGCATACATACGAAGCAGCCTTTGATAAATCGAGTAACCTAAAAGGCGATGTAGACTGCATTCTAAAAAATGATGATGGTTTTTGTATAATTGACTTTAAAAAGGGTGATGCTACAAAAATTGCTTCCGGTTACAATAAGTTCCCCGAAGAGCCATTAACGGACTTTCAAGTACCCTTGTATAAAACTCTTGTAGAAAAATCGCTTAAAATGCCTGATTCCGTTACAGAAGCGGCTTATTTGGGCATTGAAAAAGAGGATAAGCGTGTACTTTCCGTTTTTGGAAGAGTTTTTAGTAGAAAAAAAGAATTATTTGCTACAGAAGATGAGGTGTTAGCTTTAATGGCAGGTTTTGAAGAATCTGCAAAACACTATGCTGCTACGATTTCTACCTTGCAATTTGAGCCCATAGCAAAAGAACCAACCTTTAGCACCTGCGTAGAATGTTCATTTAACACACTGTGCCGCACTACTTACACTGTTTCGGGAGATGTACCATGCCACAAAATTTAGATAAAGAAAAAAAATATACTACTTTTAATGCTTTAGATGGCTTGGATAACGGACAAACGAAAGCTGCCTCTGTGCAAAAAAATGCCATTGTTTCTGCTGGTGCAGGATCCGGTAAAACGCGTGTACTTGCAGCACGTTATGTGTATTTGGTAACAGAGAAGGGCTATACGGTAGATCAAATTGTAACGCTTACCTTTACAAAAAAAGCTGTTACCGAAATGTATACTCGTATTTACGATGAGCTACTCAAGGCATCTGCATACAATGAGCGCGCCAAAAAGGCCGTAGCAGATTTTCATACGGCACGTATTTCGACACTGGACTCGTTTAGTGCCGCGATTGTACGTCCTGCCTCTCGTATGTTTGCTCTTTCGCCTGATTTTAGGATAGACCCTGCGGCGATTGAATCGCTCATTAAGAGCTCTGCGTTTCCTTTTGTACTGAATCATAGAGAAAACCCCGCTTTAATAATGCTTTTAGGACAAAAAAGTATTGAAGACGTTGTACGCGATGTTTTTGTAAAAACCTTTACCAGTCATGCAAACTTAAGTAAGCCCATTAATTTTGAAGAGCT
>CAYJNB010000398.1:0-1557 GCA_964371205.1 uncultured Treponemataceae bacterium | reverse complement strand
CAGAAAAGGCGAGAATACTACAAAAAATACAGGCTGTTAAGAGAAATGCAATTTTTCGTGATATTCCGGATTTCATTTTAACTGCTCCCTAAGCGTGTAACCACTACCACGTACTGTCTGAATATAACTAACACCAAAGGCATCGTCAATTTTTGAGCGCAAATAGCGTATGTACACGTCGACAGAGTTTTCGTCGATGTAATGTTCTTCTCCCCAAACTGCTTGAATTATTATGTCGCGAGAAAGTACATCTCCTTGATGTTGCATGAGGAATTGCAAGAGACTAAATTCTGTTTTTGTTAGCTGAAGTTGTTGGTTTCTAATGGTAACTTCTACACGGCTTACATCAAGAGTAAGTTCTCCAAAACTCAGCACATTTGCCTTTTGGGAATGGGATGGTGAATCAGCTTGGTTCAATTCATTTTGTAGTGGGGAACGCCGGAGAACACTTCTCATGCGTGCAAGCAATTCTTCTATGGCAAAGGGTTTTGCAATGTAGTCATCGGCACCCGCGTCCAAACCACTTACCTTGTCGAGAGTCTCTCCCCGTGCAGTAAGTAGAATAACGGGTGTTTTTGCAATTTTACGGATTCTGCGCAATACTTCTAACCCATTTAGTTCGGGGAGCATAATGTCGAGCAGTACAATACTCGGTGGCGTTTTTTGTTCTACAGCCTGCTCAAAAAGGGTAAGAGCTGCTCTTCCGTCTTCTGCAACGATAATGGTATACCCTTCGTGCTCAAGCTCGGGCTTTACAAACGAAATAATGTTTTTTTCATCTTCTACTAACAACACAGTATCATTCATTTTTTTCTCTTTCTGTTATTTTTATGCCATTGAACGAATAAGCATCTATTATTCTAAGATTAAAGTCACTAACACGAATCTCTTGCACTTCTGCAAAGTGTATTCCCTCAATTTTAAAATTTGCTGGCAAGGGAATCGAAAAAATATTCCCCGCTTTATTGAATCTAAAACGTGTATTGATAGGAAGAGGGCTATCATCTATAAAAACATTGTGTGGTTTTATACTCAGAGGGTCGAGTGGCATATTAAAAATTACAACAAGAAAAAGACCTCGAGAACTCTTACGAATTTCTGCATGTTCTATAAAGAATATTTTTTGAGTATCAAAGTGGTGTTCATTTGTCATTCGACGTCCGCGGTAGTGTCGAATATCATCAGGTGGCGGAAACTGAGGAGGGGTGAGCTCTTGTGCAGTTATCATTACTTTGCCTTGTAGAAGAAAGAGAGCGCTACATATAAATATAATTAAAGAAAATTTTATTTTTTTCATTGCTATGTAATAGTATACACTGATTTAATAATCTGTACATTAAAAAAAGATTAAAAAATTTTTAAGCTAATTCTAATGTTTTTCTAATGTTCAGCATATTCTATATGAGTATACTCTAGTTATCAACAAAAGCCGAATACGGTTTAAGGAGTTTATATGAAAAAAAGAATGGTAGCTATAATTAGCGTGTTATTGATTGCAGGAAGTGGAGTTGTTTTTGCACAACGCAATAGTAATAACCACCACCAGCAGAGAATGCC
>CAYJNB010000397.1:0-1566 GCA_964371205.1 uncultured Treponemataceae bacterium | reverse complement strand
AATTGCCGATGTCTATAATCTTACTTATACTGTATACAAAAGTTCAACATACGAACCACTAGACATTGCAGCTCTTGAAAAAGAATTTGCAACAAAAAAATATACACATCTTGGAATAGTACACCACGAAACAACCACCGGACTTTTGAATAAACTAGAGATTATTTGCCCCTTAGCAAAAAAATACGGAATGGTTACCATTGTAGATGCTGTAAGTGCCTATTGCGGTATGCCAATGGATTTAAAAACACTTGGCATAGACTTTATGGCCTCTACATCGAATAAGAATATTCAGGGAATGGCAGGTATTGGTTTTGTTATTTGTAACAAAATAGAGCTCGAAAAAACAAAAGATATCCCAATGAGATGCTACTACCTTAACCTCTATGACCAATATCAGTATTTTCAAAAAACAAAGCAAACACGTTTTACTCCACCAGTACAAACACTATATGCACTAAGACAGGCCATTATTGAAACAAAGGTTGAAACAGTAGAAAAGCGCTATGAACGATATACAGCTTGTTGGAAAATCTTAGTTGCTGCAGTAAAAAAACTTAATCTTAAAATGCTTGTTGCAGAAGAAGAACAAAGTCATCTAATTACAGCCATTTTTGACCCAGAAACTCCAAAATACGACTTTGAAGAGTTTCATGATTTTGCAGCAATGAATGGATTTACCATCTATCCGGGAAAGCTTGGAAACATAAACACCTTCCGAATTGCAAACATTGGAAGTATTTTTCCGCAAGACATGGAGCGATTTGTACTCAAACTCGAAGAATACATGAAGCGAATTGAGTGGATATAGCTTAGTTTTAATATGCATCTTATTGATTTTTGTTCAATATAATGTTACTCTAAATGAATATTGAACAAAGGTCGAAATATGAAAAAGATCCTAATAGCTTTAGTAGCGGTAACCCTAATACTCTTAATTATAGTTAACGTACAAAAAAAAGATGTTATAGTAATTTATTCTTCGATGGAACAACATCGAAACGATGCCTTACAAAATCAATTAAAAGAGAAATTTTCTGAATTAAACACAGTTGTAAAGTATGTTTCTACTGGGAAGGCTGCAGCAAAAATCAGCGTAGAAAAAGAGAAAACAGAAGCAGACATAATTGTAGGACTCGATACAGCTTTTATGAAAAAGATAACACCGAGTCTAGCCACAATCGAAAGAGCCCCAAATGTTCGCTATTTTGACGGATTAACACTTGCAGATAATGATTACAAGTTTATAACTTGGGAGAGAGATGCTGGGGCTTTTATTATCAATCCCAAAATTTTAGCAGAACACAATCTAGCTGTTCCAACCACGTATCAAGATCTACTAAAACCAGAATACAAAAATCTTATTGCAATGCCAAACCCAAAAACAAGTGGTACAGGCTATTTTTTTTATAAGGCAATCGTAAATCAAATTGGAGAAGAAGCCGCTTTAGACTATTTTGCAAAACTTAATGAAAATATAAAACAATTTACCGAATCAGGGTCTGCACCCCTAAAACTACTTATACAAGGCGAAATTGCTGTTGCAATGGGACTAACCTTTGTTGC
>CAYJNB010000396.1:0-1577 GCA_964371205.1 uncultured Treponemataceae bacterium | reverse complement strand
AAGAATTAAAGAACCTCACGCCTGAGATGGTGGAGGAATTGAGAGAATTAGGAATCGAATTTGAAGATACGATTGATGTGTGGATTCAGGTAGCAAAAGATAAGTGGGAGCGAAGGACAATAGATTCACAACGTAAAGTAATTGAAGAATACACAAAGCACCAAGGAGGAGAACCCCGATGGGCAATACCTTGTCCTTCACTTCAGGAGGTGTTAGATAAGCTGCCAGATGAATTAAATCACCCAGATACACACTATTGGTTAGAACTATCACAAAATAGAATAAATAAAGGTGAATGGCGTATATGTTACGTGTGTTATACTAATAGTTATTTTTACTCCTCTAACCCTCTCCTAGCAGCCTTTGAGCTACTAAGGTATGTAGCCACCAACCACCCCGAAAGTTTGACCGATAAAAAAGATAAGAAATGAAACAAGAACTACTACCTTGCCCTTTCTGTGGTGGAAAGGCAATATTAAAAGGAGAAACAGCTAAGTATATTCAGTGTGAGAGATGCCTTGCAAGTACATCTACATCAGGATTTGAAGAAGTCGCTATCAATGCGTGGAACACCCGACACGAACATACCGAGCACAGCCTCGAAATGATGCAAGAACTTACAACTGAGTTTGATTGGGAGCAGAGGAGATATGAAACCGCAAATATGCTTTTGCTAGCAATTTTGAATAGAGACTTCATACAACCTGAGAACTTTAAAACACGTATTAATGAAGTAATACAAACATCAAACGAACTTATCAACCAACTAAAACAACAGAGCGATGAGTAAATATAAAGACAGTACAGCACTCGTAAGTGGCTATAAAGAACTTAAAAAGAAGTATGAGTTCGGTTTTATTCCAATTAAGGCACTAGCAATTCATCTTAATATGAGCTATGGTAAGATAGAAAGGCGATTATGTGACATATACAATAATCCTCACGAGTTTAATATTAGGGGTTTTGAGAGAAGATTATACAGCTCTAATATTATGGGTAAAGTTTTCTACCTACCTACTGGCGAAGGTGCCCATTCAATTAGATTAACATTCAACTAACCCCACCCACGAGGGCATATTGTGGGAAATAAAATTAGGAGTATGGAAATAAAGACTAAATTTGACATAGGAGATTCTATATTTTTTATGCGGGAAAATAAAGTGTATGAATTTAAAGTTCATCAAATATGTATAACTAAATTCAAAAATGGAGAATCGACTATAGTGTATGTAGATTGTAGTAATCCGCAAAGCGATGATATTACAGATGAATCGAAACCTATTTTTTCTTCTAAACAAGAACTTTTAGATAGTTTATAATTATGAAAAATAAGACCGAATTCGCTATTGGCGAGGAAGTGCAAATGGGGTTGGTGACTCTGGTTTGCGTGGAAGTAACCGATATGTCATATCGTTGTAATAGTTGCTTCTATCATAAAATATGTGATAGGGCAGATGATACGGATTTTTTAGATAGCTTTACTGGATATTGTGGTCGTTACAGTCGCACCGATAAAAAAGATATAATATTTAAACTAAAGGATAATGGAAAAGATTAAATGTTCTCAATGCAGTAAG